>NZ_JBHXMU010000003.1:202342-245006 GCF_042720685.1 Kitasatospora sp. NPDC058492 | reverse complement strand
GAGCTGGGGGTGGCCGCAGAGACCAGCGAGAAGCGACTGTTTACTAAAAACACAGGTCCGTGCGAAGCCGTAAGGCGATGTATACGGACTGACGCCTGCCCGGTGCTGGAACGTTAAGGGGACCGGTTAGCTTGGATTCGTCCAGGCGAAGCTGAGAACTTAAGCGCCAGTAAACGGCGGTGGTAACTATAACCATCCTAAGGTAGCGAAATTCCTTGTCGGGTAAGTTCCGACCTGCACGAATGGCGTAACGACTTCTCGACTGTCTCAACCATAGGCCCGGTGAAATTGCATTACGAGTAAAGATGCTCGTTTCGCGCAGCAGGACGGAAAGACCCCGGGACCTTTACTATAGCTTGATATTGGTGTTCGGTTCGGCTTGTGTAGGATAGGTGGGAGACTTTGAAGCAGCAACGCCAGTTGTTGTGGAGTCGTCGTTGAAATACCACTCTGGTCGTGCTGGATGTCTAACCTGGGTCCGTGATCCGGATCAGGGACAGTGTCTGGTGGGTAGTTTAACTGGGGCGGTTGCCTCCTAAAGAGTAACGGAGGCGCCCAAAGGTTCCCTCAGCCTGGTTGGCAATCAGGTGTTGAGTGTAAGTGCACAAGGGAGCTTGACTGTGAGACTGACGGGTCGAGCAGGTACGAAAGTAGGGACTAGTGATCCGGCGGTGGCTTGTGGAAGCGCCGTCGCTCAACGGATAAAAGGTACCCCGGGGATAACAGGCTGATCTTCCCCAAGAGTCCATATCGACGGGATGGTTTGGCACCTCGATGTCGGCTCGTCGCATCCTGGGGCTGGAGTAGGTCCCAAGGGTTGGGCTGTTCGCCCATTAAAGCGGTACGCGAGCTGGGTTTAGAACGTCGTGAGACAGTTCGGTCCCTATCCGCTGTGCGCGTAGGAGTGTTGAGAAGGGCTGTCCCTAGTACGAGAGGACCGGGACGGACGAACCTCTGGTGTGCCAGTTGTCCTGCCAAGGGCATGGCTGGTTGGCTACGTTCGGGAGGGATAACCGCTGAAAGCATCTAAGCGGGAAGCCTGCTTCGAGATGAGCACTCCCACCTCCTTGAGAGGGTAAGGCTCCCAGTAGACGACTGGGTTGATAGGCCGGATATGGAAGCCCTGTGAGGGGTGGAGTTGACCGGTACTAATAGGCCGAGGGCTTGTCCTCAGTTGCTCGCGTCCACTGTGTTGTTCTGAAACAACGACCCCAACCCGTTTGGCTACGGGGTTGGTGCGGTTGACAGTTTCATAGTGTTTCGGTGGTCATAGCGTGAGGGAAACGCCCGGTTACATTCCGAACCCGGAAGCTAAGCCTTACAGCGCCGATGGTACTGCAGGGGGGACCCTGTGGGAGAGTAGGACGCCGCCGAACAATTATTCCGAAAAGACCCCCTCCCTTCTGGGAGGGGGTCTTTTTGCATTTCCCGGAGACAGGGCAGAAGGCTTTCAAGCCGGCCCGGCCGAGGGGGCGGGCGCCGTCAATATGTCGCTAAAACCGCATGATCAGTCCACTGATCAGCGGAAAATCGCCGCTCACGCCGTAGTCTCGAAGGGAAGGGGAACAGGTGTCCGGGGGTGGCCCCGGGGCAGAGCCGGATCAAGAATGGTGCTCATGGGACGAGGCAGGCTGCGCATCTACCTTGGGGCGGCCCCCGGGGTCGGCAAGACGTACGCCATGCTCGCCGAGGCGCACCGGCGACAGCAGCGTGGCACGGACGTCGTGGTGGCGTTCGTGGAGGATCACGGCCGGCGGCTCACCGCGGAGCTCGTCGACGGGCTGGAGGTCGTGCCGCGCCGGCAGCTGGTGCACCGGGAGGCCGCGTTCACCGAGATGGACGTGGACGCCGTCCTCGCCCGCCGCCCGCAGGTGGCGCTGGTGGACGAGCTGCCGCACACCAACATCCCCGGCTGCCGCAACGCCAAGCGCTGGCAGGACGTCGAGGAGCTGCTGGCAGCCGGGATCGACGTGATCTCCACCGTCAACATCCAGCACCTGGAATCGCTCGGCGACGCCGTCGAGGGCATCACGGGGGTGCGCCAGCGCGAGACCGTGCCGGACGCGGTGGTGCGCCGGGCCGACCAGATCGAGCTGGTCGACATGTCGCCGCAGGCGCTGCGGCGGCGGCTGGCGCACGGCAACGTGTACGCGCCGGAGAAGATAGACGCGGCCCTGGCCAACTACTTCCGTCCGGGCAACCTGACCGCGCTGCGCGAGCTGGCGCTGTTGTGGACCGCGGACCGGGTCGACGAGTACCTGCAGAAGTACCGGGCCGAGCAGGGTATCGAGGGCACCTGGCAGGCCCGGGAGCGGATCGTGGTGGGCCTGACCGGCGGCCCCGAGGGGGCGACGCTGATCCGGCGGGCGGCCCGGATCGCGGCCCGTGTCTCCGGCGGTGAACTCCTCGCCGTCCACATCTCCCGCTCGGACGGGCTCTCGGGCACCGGCTCCCCGCAGACGCTGATCGAGCAGCGGGCCCTGGTGGAGAGCCTCGGCGGCTCCTTCCACGCCGTCCTCGGCGACGACCCGGCCGCCGGGCTGCTGGACTTCGCCCGGGGCGTGAACGCGACCCAGATCGTGCTGGGCACCAGCCGCCGGCCGGCCTGGCAGTACCTCTACGGGCCTGGCGTCGGCACCACGGTGACCCGGGAGGCCGGCGACATCGACATCCACATGGTCACCCACGAGCACGCCGGGCACGGACGCGGGCGGGTGCCGGTGCGCCGGATCACCGACCTGGGCCGCTCCCGCACCATCGCGGGCTGGCTGATCGGGCTGGCGGGTCCGCCGGTGCTGGCGCTGGTGCTGACCGCGATCGGCGGGCTGGGCCTGTCCACCGACATGCTGCTGTTCCTGTCGCTGACGGTGTGCGCGGCGCTGGTCGGCGGGCTGCTGCCGGCGATCGGGTCGGCGCTGGTCGCCTCGTCGGTGCTGAACTACTACTTCACGCCGCCGATCCACACCTTCACGATCAACGAGCCGCAGAACATCATGGCGGTGGCGATATTCACCGTGGTCGGCATCTCGGTCGCCTCCGTGGTCGACCTGGCGGCCCGGCGCACCCACCAGGCGGCCCGCAGCCAGACGGAGGCGCAGACGCTCAGCGCGCTGGCCGGTACCGTGCTGCGCGGCGCGCCGAACGGGGACGGGGTGCTGACCGCGCTGATGGAGCAGGTCCGGGAGACCTTCGGGCAGGAGAGCGCCGCGCTGCTGGAGCGTCCGGAGCCGCTCGGCGCCTGGGTGCCGGTCGCCACCGCCGGGCCGCGCCCGCCGGAGCGGCCGGAGGAGGCCGACGTGGACGTGCCGGTCGGCGACAGCCTGGCGCTGGTGCTGCGCGGCCGGGTGCTGCCGGGGGCGGACCGGCGCCTGCTCGGGGCGTTCGCCGCGCAGGCGGCCGTGGTGCTGGAGCGCCGCCGGCTGGCCCGGGAGGCCGCGGCGGCGCGCCGGGAGGCGGAGGGCAACCGGATCCGCACCGCCCTGCTGGCGGCGGTCTCGCACGACCTGCGCACCCCGCTGGCGGGGATCAAGGCGTCCGTCACCTCGTTGCGGGCGGCCGACGTCGAGTGGGCGCCGGAGGACGAGGCGGAGCTGCTGGCCGGCATCGAGGCCGGGGCCGACCGGCTCGACCACCTGATCAACAACCTGCTGGACATGAGCCGGTTGCAGACCGGCACCGTCACCCCGCTGATCCAGGAGACCGACCTGGACGAGGTGGTGCCGTTCGCCCTCGGCGGGGTGCCGCCCGAGTCGGTGCGCCTCGACGTCCCGGAGACGCTGCCGATGATCCGGGCCGACGGCGGCCTGCTGGAGCGTTCGCTGGCCAACCTGGTCGAGAACGCCGTCAAGTACAGCCCGGACGGCGTCAAGGTGCTGGTCAAGGCCGACGCGCTGCGTCAGCCGGGCGGTTCCGCGCGGGTCGAGCTGCGGATCGTGGACCGCGGCCCGGGTGTGCCCGAGGACGCCAAGGAACGGATCTTCGCGCCGTTCCAGCGCTACGGGGACGCGCCGCGCGGCGCCGGGGTGGGGCTCGGGCTCGCGGTGGCGCGCGGCTTCGTCGAGGCGATGGACGGTACCGTCACCGCCGAGGACACCCCTGGTGGCGGCCTCACCATGGTCGTCAGCCTGCCCGCGGCCGAGCGGCCGCCGGAACCGGGGGAGGCGGCCGGTGACGGGCACGATCCGCTGTCGCGGCTGATCACGTGACAGCCGGTGGCCTGCCGCTCCGGCCTGTCGTTCCTCGCTTCCGCAATCCGTATGTTCAGCAAGTCCCACAGTCCGTAAGTCCGACAGCCCTGAAAGGCGGAGCCCGTAAATGACCCGGGTCCTCGTCGTGGACGACGAACCGCAGATCGTCCGCGCGCTGGTGATCAACCTCAAGGCCCGCAAGTACGAGGTCGACGCGGCCCATGACGGCGCGAGCGCCCTGGAACTGGCCGCCGCCCGCCATCCCGACGTCGTCGTCCTCGACCTGGGCCTGCCCGACATGGACGGCGTCGAGGTGATCCGCGGCCTGCGCGGCTGGACCCGGGTGCCGATCATCGTGCTGTCGGCCCGGCACGCCTCCGACGAGAAGGTCGAGGCCCTGGACGCCGGCGCCGACGACTACGTCACCAAGCCGTTCGGCATGGACGAGCTGCTCGCCCGGATGCGCGCCGCCGTGCGCCGCGCCGAGCCGGTCGCGGGAGAGGACGACTCGCTGGTCGTCACCGAGAGCTTCACCGTCGACCTCGCCGCCAAGAAGGTCAACCGGGACGGCACCGACGTCCGCCTCACCCCGACCGAGTGGCACCTGCTGGAGGTGCTGGTCCGCAACGCCGGTCGGCTGGTCAGCCAGACCCAGCTGCTCCAGGAGGTGTGGGGCCCCGCGTACCGCACCGAGACCAACTACCTGCGGGTCTACCTCGCCCAACTGCGGCGCAAGCTGGAGCGCGACCCCTCGCACCCGCGCCACTTCATCACCGAACCGGGCATGGGCTACCGCTTCGAGAGCTGACCCCGGGGCGCCCCCGGTGGCCGTACGGCCTGCCGCCGGGGGCGCGGAAACCGGTACCCTTCCGACATGAGTGGTGACAACAGCAGCGACCAGCCGCAGGGGCGCTTCCGCCGCATGCTCAGCCGGCTGACCTCCTCGGCCGAGGAGCTGCAGGCCGAGGAGCTGCGCCAGGAGAGCGCGGCGGAGTCGGGCTGCACGCCGATCGCCGGCTGCGCGGACCGCGAGCTGGTCACCGTGGCGGGCACGCTGCGCACGGTGACGCTCCGCCCGCGGGCCGGGGTGCCGGCCCTGGAGGCCGAACTCTTCGACGGCACCGAGGCGCTGGACGTGGTCTGGCTCGGCCGCCGCTCGATCGCGGGCATAGAGCCGGGCCGCCGGCTCGTCGCCAGCGGCCGGATCAGCCACGCACGCGGGCGCCGCGTGCTGTTCAACCCCCGCTATGAGCTGCGTCCGGTCGGACACGGGAGCGAATGAGCGTGAGCAACCAGCCCGGCGGCGAGTCCGCCGCCCAGCTTGACCTGGCCGCGAACCACCACGCGCCGCCCGGCCCGCACGGACCCGGGGCCGCGGCCGACGCGGCCGTCCGCGAGGCCGTCGTCGCCAAGGAGGCCGCCGACAGCGCGGCCGAGGAGGCCGCCCGCAAGGCCGCCGCCTCCAAGGAAGCGGCCGACACCATCCTGCAGGCCTTCGGCGGCGTGCGCGGCATGATCGACATGACGCTGCCCGGCCTGGTCTTCATCGTCACCTTCAACATCACCCACCAGGTCAGCTCCGCCGCCTGGGCCGCGCTGGGCCTGTGCGCGGTGTTCGTGGTGACCAGGCTGGCCCGGCGGGAGACCGTCCAGCACGCCTTCAGCGGGGTGTTCGGCGTCGCCCTCGGCGCCTGGATCTCGATGAAGAGCGGCCGCGCCGAGGACTTCTACCTGCCCGGCCTGCTGTGGAACGTCGGCTACAGCATCGCGCTGGCGGTCTCCGCCCTGGTGCGCTGGCCGATGATCGGCGTGATGCTCGGCCCGGTCACCGGCGAGATGTTCACCTGGCGCAAGGAGAACCCGGGCCGGTTCGCCGCCTACACCAAGGCGACCTGGGCCTGGGTGGTGATCATGGGCCTCAAGCCGGTGATCCTCTTCCCGCTGTACTTCACCCACAACGTCAACCTGCTCGGCTGGCTCAAGGTGGCCCTCGGCATCCCGCCGATGCTGCTGGCGATGTACGTCACCTGGCAGATCCTGCTCAAGGCGCCGCCGCCGATCAAGGCGCAGTTCGACGACGACGAGGAGCCGGCCCGCTAGGCCCTGTCCGGCCGGAGCCCCGGCTCGCCGGCCCGCACGCGACGGGCGAGGGCCCGCACCCCTGGTGGGTGCGGGCCCTCGCCCGTGTCCGGTCCGCGCTTTCGGCCCTACTGGGCGCCGGAGGACGCCGACAGCAGGTCCTCCAGCTCCTCCTCGCGCTCCTGCGCGGCCACGAAGAGCAGCTCGTCGCCGCCCTCCAGGGTGTCGTCCTTGCCCGGCACCAGCACCCGGCCCTCGCGGATGATCGTCACCAGCGCGGTGTCCTGCGGCCAGGCCACGTCGCCCACCCGGGTGCCGACCAGCTCGGTGTCGGCGGCCAGGGTCAGCTCGACCAGGTTGGCGTTGCCCTGGCTGAAGCGCATCAGCCGGACCAGGTCGCCGACGCTGACCGCCTCCTCGACCAGGGCGGACATCAGACGCGGGGTGGACACGGCCACGTCCACGCCCCAGGACTCGTTGAAGAGCCACTCGTTCTTCGGGTTGTTCACCCGGGCGACCACCCGCGGCACCGCGTACTCGGTCTTGGCGAGCAGCGAGACGACCAGGTTCACCTTGTCGTCGCCGGTCGCGGCGATCACCACATGGCAGCGCTGCAACGCCGCCTCGTCCAGCGAGGTGATCTCGCAGGCGTCGGCCAGCAGCCACTCCGCCATGGGCACCCGCTCCACCGAGATGGAGTTGGGGTTCTTGTCTATCAGCAGGACCTCGTGCCCGTTCTCCAGCAGCTCGCCCGCGATCGAGCGACCCACGGCACCGGCCCCGGCAATGGCGACCCGCATCAGTGACCCTCCTCCTTCGGCCCCTGCGCGAACGCGGCCTCGACCGCCGTCAGGTCGCCCCGGCGCAGCATCACGTGCACCAGGTCGCCTTCCTGCACCACCATCTGGGGCGAGGGCAGCACGCCCTCGCCGAGCCGGGTGACGAACGCCACCCGGGCGCCGGAGGACTCCTCCAGCACGCCGATGCGGTGGCCGACCCAGCCCGGGGCGTAGGCGACCTCGGCCAGCTGGACGCCGCCGCTCGGGTCCTGCCACAGCGGCTCGGCGCCGCTCGGCAGCAGTCGGCGCAGCATCTGGTCGGCGGTCCACCGGACCGTCGCCACGGTCGGGATGCCCAGGCGCTGGTAGACCTCGGCGCGGCGGGGGTCGTAGATCCGGGCCGCGACGTTCTCCACGCCGAAGTTCTCCCGGGCCACCCGCGCGGCGATGATGTTGGAGTTGTCGCCGCTGGAGACCGCGGCGAACGCGCCGGCCTCCTCGATGCCCGCCTCGCGCAGGGTGTCCTGGTCGAAGCCGACGCCGGTCACCCGGCGCCCGTTGAACCCGGCGCCCAGCCGACGGAACGCGGTCGGGTCCTGGTCGACCACGGCCACCGAGTGGCCCTGTTTCTCCAGGGCTCTGGCGAGGGCCGAGCCCACGCGGCCGCAGCCCATGATGACGATGTGCACCGGCGCTACCTCACCCGTCCCGTAGGGTTCTTGACCTGCGCAAACACCGTTCATCTCCCTTTCCCGCCCGGCTTCCCTGGGCGAGCGTTCTCGTGGGGCGCCGACTCACAACCTGAGTGTTGCCCGCCGACTCGTATCCGACACGCTAGCCGGTCCATAGAACGCAGTCGCGACGAAGGGGGGGACAAACGGCGGAGCCCGGCCCGGGAAGCCCCTACGATTCCTTAACGTGCCTATGCCGACTGACCTACCGAAACGCATCCTGATCGGGCGCGCCCTGCGCAGCGACAAATTGGGCGAAACACTTCTGCCCAAGCGGATCGCGCTGCCCGTCTTCGCCTCGGACGCGCTCTCCTCGGTCGCGTACGCCCCCGAGGAAATCCTGCTGACGCTCTCCGTGGCGGGTGCCTCGGCGATCCACTTCTCCTGGCAGATCGGCGTCGTCGTCGCGATCGTGATGCTCGCGGTGGTCGCCTCCTACCGGCAGAACGTGCACGCCTACCCGAGCGGCGGCGGCGACTACGAGGTCGCGACCGTCAACCACGGGCCCAAGTCGGGACTCGTCGTCGCCAGCGCCCTGATGGTCGACTACGTGCTCACCGTGGCCGTCTCGACGACCTCGGGCGTCGCCAACGTCGTCTCCGCCGTCCCCGCGCTGCGCGGCCACGAACTGACCCTGTCGGTCATCGTCGTGGTGGTGCTGATGGGCATGAACCTGCGCGGCGTCCGCGAATCCGGCACCGCCTTCGCCGTCCCGACGTACGCGTTCATGATCGGCGTCATCGGTATGGTCGGCTACGGCTTCGTCCGGCACTTCCTGCTCGGCCAGGACATGCCCGCCGAGAGCTCCGGATTCCACCTCGCCGCCATCCCCGGCAACGAATCGCTGGCCGGGTTCGCCATGGTGTTCCTGCTGCTCAAGTCGTTCTCCTCCGGCTGTGCCGCGCTCACCGGCGTGGAGGCCATCTCCAACGGCGTGCCGGCCTTCCGCAAGCCCAAGAGCAAGAACGCCGCCACCACCCTGCTGATGATGGCCAGCATCGCCGTGGTGATGTTCATGGGCATCATCTGGCTGGCCCGCCTCACCGGCGTGCAGATGGCCGAGAACCCGGCCGAGCAGCTCGTCGGCTCCTCGCCCGGCTACCACCAGAAGACCGCGCTCGCCCAGATCAGCGAAGCCGTCTTCAACAACTTCACGCCCGGCTTCTACTTCGTCGCCGCCGTCACCGGCCTGATCCTGGTGCTCGCCGCGAACACCGCCTTCAACGGCTTCCCGGTGCTCGGCTCGATCCTCGCCCAGGACCGCTACCTGCCGCGCCAGCTGCACACCCGCGGCGACCGGCTGGCCTTCTCCAACGGCATCATCCTGCTGGCGATCGCCGCGATCCTGTTCGTCATCGCCTTCGACGCGGACCCCAACCGGCTGATCCAGCTCTACATCGTCGGCGTCTTCGTCTCCTTCAACATGAGCCAGTCCGGCATGATCCGGCACTGGACCCGGCTGCTGCGCACCGAGACCGACCCGGCCAAGCGCCGCCACATGCAGCGCAGCCGGGCGATCAACACCTTCGGCCTGGTGATGACCATGGCCGTGCTGATCGTCGTCCTGGTCACCAAGATCAGCCACGCCTGGATCGCGATCGCCGCGATGGTCGTGCTCTTCGTGATGATGAAGGGCATCCGCCGCCACTACGACCGGGTCTCCGAGGAGCTCACCGCCGCCGAGGAGCCGGACGACGTGGTGCTGCCCACCCGGGTGCACGCCATCGTGCTGGTCTCCAAGCTGCACAAGCCCGCGCTGCGCGCCCTCGCCTACGCCAGGCTCGCCCGCGCCCACACCCTGGAGGCCGTCACCGTCAATGTCGACCCGGCCGACACGGCGGCGCTGCGCCGGGAATGGGACGAGCGCGGCATCGAGGTGCCGCTCAAGGTGCTGGACTCGCCGTTCCGCGAGATCACCGGGCCCGTCCTCGACTACGTGAAGAACCTGCGCCGCAGCAGCCCGCGCGAGGTGGTGTCGGTCTACATCCCCGAGTACGTGGTCGGCCACTGGTACGAGCACCTGCTGCACAACCAGAGCGCGCTGCGGCTCAAGGGACGGCTGCTGTTCAAGCCCGGGGTGATGGTCACCTCGGTGCCGTGGCAGCTGGAGTCCTCCGAACGGCGCAAGCCGCAGAAGGCCTGGTCGGCGCCGGGTGCCGTCCGGCGTGGCGAGCCTCGGGCGCCGAAGGCCGTAAAGTCGAAGGTCCCCGTTATGCCAGACGCCACCGCTGACAGCAGCAAGGACTCCGCCCAGTGACCCGCAACACCCCGTCCCGCTCCTCCGGATCCTCGGGCAAGGGCGCCCGCAAGGGCGCCGCCGCCCCCGGCAAGGTCGCCCGGCCGCGCTGGGGCAAGCCCGTGCGCCCGGCCGCCACCGACCGCGACGGCTTCACCGCGCAGACCGCGCCGCTCGCGCCGGGCGAGCCTGCTCCCGCGCGTCCGGCGGAAGCCGACACGGGGAAGCCGAAGGCCGACCGTACGCAGAAGACCGACCGTGCGCCGAAGACCGAGCGCACGCAGAAGGGCGAGCGCTCCAAGGACGGCGCGCCGAAGGGCGACCGCGCGCAGGGATCCCGCGCGCAGGCGTCCCGCACGCCGGGGGAGCGGCCGCGCAAGCAGGCGGTGCGGCCGCCGAAGGCGCTGCGCACCGCGCCGCGGGCCGCGCGGCCCGAGACGCCGACCGGCGATCCGCTGGCCGGCCAGCGCTACGAGGTCGAGGTCGGCCCGGTCGCGCACGGCGGCGGGCACTGCGTGGCCCGGCACGAGGGCCGGGTGCTGTTCGTCCGGCACGCGCTGCCCGGCGAGAAGGTGGTCGCACTGGTCACCGAGGGCACCTCCACCTCCCGGTTCCTGCGGGCCGACGCGGTCGAGATCCTGGAGCCCGCCAAGGAGCGGATCGCGCCGCCGTGCCCGTTCTCCGGGCCCGGCAAGTGCGGCGGCTGCGACTGGCAGCACGTCACCCCGGGCGGGCAGCGCAAGCTCAAGGGGCAGGTGCTGACCGAGCAGCTGGCCAAGCTGGCCGGGCTCACCCCGGCCGAGGCGGGCTGGGACGGCAGCGTCGAGCCGGTCGGCGGCAAGCTGCCGGCCGGGCAGGTGCCGACCTGGCGCACCCGCGTGCAGTACGCCGTGGACCAGGAGACCGGGAAGGTCGGCCTGCGCAAGCACCGCTCGCACGACGTGCAGCCGGTGGACCGCTGCCTGATCGCCGCCGAGGGCGTCACCGAACTCGGCATCGAGGCCCGCGACTGGCCGGGCATCGCCTCGGTCGAGGTGATCGCCGCGAGCGGCTCCTCGGACCGCCAGGTGGTGCTCACCCCGCGTCCCGGCGCCCAGCTGCCGCTGGTCGAGCTGGACAAGCCGGTGTCGATCGCCCGGGTGGACGACCAGGGCGACATCCACCGCGTGCACGGCCGCAGCTTCGTGCGCGAGCGGGCGATCGGGCGGACCTGGCGGGTCAGCAACGGCGGCTTCTGGCAGATCCACCCCGAGGCGCCGGACACCCTGGTCGACGCCGTCCTGGACGGCCTGGACCCGCAGTGGGGCGAGAACGCGCTCGACCTGTACTGCGGCGTCGGCCTGTTCGCGGGCGCGCTGGCCGACCGGGTCGGCGAGGAGGGCGCGGTGCTCGGCATCGAGTCCTCCAAGCAGGCCGTGGCCGACGCCCGGCACAACCTGGCTGCGCTGGACAACGTGCGGATCGAGTGCGACCGCGTCGAGACGCTGCTGCCGCGCACCGGCATCACCGCCACCGACCTGATCGTCCTGGACCCGCCGCGCTCGGGCGCCGGGCGCGAGACCGTCGCGCACCTGGTCGGCCTGGAGGCGCGCCGGATCGCGTACGTCGCCTGCGACCCGGCGGCGCTCGCCCGGGACCTGGCGTTCTTCCGCGAGGGCGGCTACCGGCCGGTCTCGCTGCGGGCCTTCGACCTGTTCCCGATGACGCACCACTTCGAGTGCGTGACGATCCTGGAGCCGATCGGGAAGTGACCCGGCGGCCCTCCGGGGTGCTGACTGACGGGCTCTGACCGCGTTCGAGGCGGTTCGGGGCGGTCAGAGGCAGTCCGGGGGAGTTCGGGGGAGTTCGTCGGAGGAGACGGCAGAGGAGGCGGCACCCGTTCACGCGGGTGCCGCCTCCTCGCCGTTCCGGTGCGGGACGGTCAGGGCCGGTTGTGCTCCTCCTCGTCGGCGCTGTGCGGAAGGTCGATCCCGTGCTGGGCGGCGAGCCGGAGCAGTCCGGCGATCCGGCCCTCGTACGCCTGGACGCCGTCGGCGTCCCCTTCGGCCCGGGCCGCTGCGAGGTCCCGGCGGGCCTGGGCGAGCTGCTCGCGCAGCTCCTGGTCGAACATGGCTGTCATTGCCGGCCTCCAGACCGGTCGGTGCCGCTCCGCGGAACGCTCAGGAGAGTTCAGAGTCTCGGAAGGTGAAGAACTCTTCAAGTCTCGCTCGCCCCGGCGGGGCGGCGTCGGGCGGCATTGGGCGGGGTGGCGGGTGCGGGCAGGGCGGTCGCCGGGGTGTGGGTCAGGGAGTGGTCAGGGGGACGCAATGCGCCGGTAAAGGCGGTTGCCGGCGCCGCCGTTCGGCTCCCGGAGGGGGCTTGACGAGGTGATTCGCGCGGGGCGAAGGTGAGCGGCCGACATGTCATGTGTGCTGTTGCACAGCCACCGCCGGGGCCGCACCCTCCCGCCCGGAGCGGTCGGCCGGGAGGGTGCGGCCCTTGCGTGAGGGGGAGGGTCATGGAGCTGGAACTGCGGCACCTTCGCGTGCTGTGCGCCATCGCCGACACCGGGAGCGTCGGCAGGGCCGCCGTCCTGCTCGGCGCCTCGCAGCCCGCGACCAGTACGCAACTGCGCCGGATCGAACGCCACCTGGGCGCGCCGCTGTTCGAGCGCACGGCCGTGGGCGTCGCGCCGACCTGCTTCGGCGTCGAGGTGGTGGCCGCCGCGCGCGACCTCCTCACCCGCGCCGACTGCCTCGGCCGCCGCCCGGCGGCCCCCGGCGAGCCGGCCCGCCAGGAGCTGCGCCTGGCCGCGACCATCTCGCCGATCCTGCCCGGACTGGTCACCAGGGCCCGGCACCAGCGGCCCGACCAGCGCTTCACGGTGACCTCCGTCTACCGCTCGTCGGACATCGTCGACCTGCTGGAGCAGGGCGACGCGGAGGCCGCCGTGGCCGTCGACTACCCGGGCCGGGAACTGCGCCACTCGCCGGCCGTCGCGCACCGCGGCATCGTCACCGAGCCCGCCTTCGTCGCACTCCCGGCGGGCCACCGGCTCCGGCACCGCACCGAGATCGCCCTGGTGGACCTGGCCGAGGAGGACTGGTTCCTCACCCCCGACGACGGGGCCGGCTGGCACGGCGTGTTCTACGGCGCCTGCGCCGCGGCGGGCTTCACCCCGGCGACCGTCCACGAGTTCCTCGGCGGCCGGCTGGAGCTGCAGGAGATGATCTCCGCCGGGCTCGGGATCTCCGTCGTCCAGGCGACCACCAGGCCGCTGGCCGAAGTGGTGGTCAAGCCGCTCGCCGGGACGCCGATCTGGGTCCGCCACCTGCTGGCCTGGCGGGCCGTCGGGGTGAGCGGCGAGGTGGTGGAGACGCTGTTCGGCGCGGCGGCCGCGGCCTACCGGGACCTGATCGCCAGTTCGCCGACCTTCCAGGCCTGGGCGGCGCGGACGTACCGGCCGGTCCGGCCGTAGGGAGGCCGGGTCGGGGGGCGGGACGGTCGGGTCCGGCGGTGGAGAGGCCGGGTCAGGCCGTGGTGCGAGGCGGGGGCGGGCGGGCGGTCCCGGTGGGGCGGTGTTATGCCGGACGCGGTAGATGTCATATGACCTGTGACATTGTTCTGGCGGGTCGCCCGATGGCAGGATCACGTCGACTTCCCCCATGCCTCGGCAGTCGTCCAGTCGCCTCCCCCACAGGAGAAGGACCCCGCAGTGCGCCTTCGCATACCCCTCCCCACGCTCATGGCCGGCGTCGTCGCCGGCTGTGCCACCGCCGCCACCCTGCTGCCGGTCCCCGCGCTCGCCGCGTCCGGACCGGCCGCCCAGCCGCCGGCCGGCGCCCGGTCGTCCGCCGCCGCCCCGGCGACGGCCGACGCCGCGTCGGCCGTCCCGAAGCCGCTGGGGGCCTTCCTCGCGGCCGATCCCTCCGAGGCCGCCGCCCCCGCCGCCAAGCCGCTGCCGCCGGCGCTGCTGGGCCAGGTCGTGATGGGCCAGCCGGCCGGCACCGCCGTGCAGACCGCGCCCCGTCCGGCCCAGCCGCACGCGCCCGCGGCCAAGCCGGGCAACTCCGCGGCCCAGCCGGGCAGTTCCGCCCGTGCCGCTGCCGGTTCGGCCGGTGCCGTCGCTGGTACGGCCCGCGCCGCCGCTGGTACGGCCGGTGTCGCCGCGCCGAGTTGCACCCCCGCCGACTTCGGCGGGCGCAGCGGTGCCGACCTGGTCTCCTTCCTCGAAGGCTCGACCACGGACTGCGTGAACACGCTGTTCAACGTCACCGGCACCGACGCGGGCAGGATCTTCAAGGAATCCCAGATGCTCACCGTCGCCAACGCCTACCAGGGCCTGGCGGCGAACTACACCGGGGACAACTCCACCGGCATCCTGCAGCTCGTGCTCTTCCTGCGGGCCGGGTACTACGTCCAGTCCAACAACGCGGACGCGGTCGGCCCCTACGACGCGGCGCTCACCAGTGCCTCCAAGGCCGGGCTCGACGCCTTCTTCGCCGGCCGGCACTGGACCGACGTCACCGACAACAACGGCACCGTGCTCAACGAGGTGCTGGTCCTGACCGACAGCGCCAACGTGCAGGGCAGCTACCTGGGCGTCTACAAGCAGGTGCTGACCAGCTACAACAACTCGTACAACGCCTTCCCGAAGATGCTCAAGGCGGTCAACGCCGTGCTGTCCGCGCCGCTGTGGCGGGGCAACTGGAACAGCGACTTCGTCAGCGCGGTCGGCGCCGACCCGAGCATCGGCACCGTCCTGGGCGACTTCGCGCTCAACCACAAGGACCTGCTCGGCACCGCCAACGCCTACCTCGACGTCAACGCCGGCAACGACCTCGGCCGGATGGCCGGCGACGGCCCCGTCGTCGAGGCCGCGGTCAAGGGGAAGGTCAAGGCGGTGCTCGACGGCGCCCAGATCACCGGCGTCACCGGCCCGTTGTACGTCCACACCGCCTACCAGGCCAACGCCTTCGACCCCGGCCAGTGCTCGTACTACGGCACCTGCGACCTGCCGGCGAAGCTGACCGCGGCGGTGCTGCCGAACCAGCTGGTCTGCGACAACCGCACCATCCTGACCGAGTCGCTGTCGCCCGCCGACCTGGCCGCCGTCTGCACCAGCCTGCGCGGCGAGGACACCTTCTTCCACAACCTGGTGAAGGACAACGGCCCGGTCAACCCGTACGGCAAGAACATGACCCTCGCGGTCTTCGCCAACCAGGCCGACTACCTGAACTACTCCTGGGCGATCTTCGGGAACTCCACCGACAACGGCGGCCAGACCGTCATGGACCCGACCGACCCCAACAACCGCGCCGTGTGCGTGATGTACCAGAAGTCGTGGAACGACGGCTTCACCGCCAACGTGTGGAACCTCAACCACGAGTACACGCACTACCTCGACGGCATCTACGACATGAAGGGCAACTTCTCCACCGAGATCTCCGTGCCCGACATCTGGTGGATCGAGGGCGTCGCCGAGTACGAGTCCTACGCCTACCGCGGCACCACCGACACCCAGGCGATGGCCGAGGCCGCCAAGCACACCTACAAGCTCAGCACCGTCTTCCAGAACACGTACGGCAACTCGGACTCGGTGCGCACCTACCCGTGGGGCTACCTCGCCGTCCGGTACATGTTCGAGAAGCACCCGGCCGACGTCTACGCCATGCTCGGCCACTTCCGCACCGGTGACTACCAGGGCGGCTACGCGGTCTACAACGGCATCGGCACCGGCTACGACGCCGACTTCGACGCCTGGCTCGACGGCTGCGCCGCCGGCGCCTGCTACGCGGCCGGCCCGACCGCGCTGTTCGGCCAGGCCGTCAACGGCGCCACCGTCACGCTGACCGACAAGTCCGTCCAGACCGGCCCCGGCCAGATCACCGCCTGGCACTGGACCTTCGGCGACGGGACCTCCTCCGACCAGCGGAACCCGAGCCACGGCTACGCCGCCGCGGGCACGTACACCGTCGCCCTGACCGTCACCGACGCCACCGGCAGGACCGCCAGCACCCCGGCCTCGGTCACCGTCACCACCGGCACCGGCGGCGGCACCACCCTGCCGACCTGCATCGACCCGCGCACCGACGCGCTCGGCCAGAACTGTTCCCGGTCCAACCTCACCGCCACCGCCGGCGGGCTCGACTACCTGTACGTCTACCTGCCGGCCGGCGTCAGCACCCTGAAGATCAGCACCTCCGGCGGCACCGGCACCGCGTACCTGTACTACAACGCGGACACCTGGGCCTCGCCGAACGCCTTCACCGCCTCCTCCACCAACGCCGGCAGCACGCAGAGCATCACCGTCACCAACCCGACGGCCGGCTACCGCTACATCAGCCTCTACGCCAGCACGGACTTCAGCGGGGTGACGGTCAGCACCCAGTTCTGATCCGGACCCGCGTTCGCTCCCGGGCGGCCACGCCTGCGGCACCCTGCCGCGGGCGTGGCCGCCTGGCGTCCGTGCAGGGAACGTCCGTGGGGGGCACGTCCGTGGGGGTGGGCGCTCCGTCCGGTGTGCGTGCGCCCTTGTTGTGCTAGCACTTCAGCGCTAGCTTGAGATTCATGGGTAAGAAGCAGCTGAACGTCCGGGTGGACGCCACGACCGCGGAGATGGCCCGGGAACGGGCGGAGCAGCAGGGGATCAGCATGAACCAGTACATCGAGCGCCTGGTCCAGCAGGACATGGGCGAGGCGGGGCGGGCCTTCGTCGACGCCGCCGCCCAGTTCATGAAGGAGTACGAGACGGCCTTCCTGGCCGAGTTCGCGGAGCCGGGCGACCTGAAGGACGTGCGCCGTTGAAGCTGGAGGTCGACCTCTCGTGGCTGCTCATGACCGCCGAGCAGTACACGCCCGGTGACCCGCAGGTCACCGACTACGGGTCGTTGCTCGCGGCCGTCGCCCGGCACCAGGCCGAGATCTTCGACATCGACGTCTACCCCGAACCGCAGGACCGCGCCGCCGCCCTGATGCACCAGCTGATCCGGGTGCCGGCCCTGGAGAAGACCAACGAGCTCTACGCGACCGCCGCCGCCTACGCCTACCTCGTCGCCAGCGGCTGCACCGTCGCCACCACCGCCCGCGAGGTGCGCAGCCTCGCCCGGGCCATCCGGGAGGGGCGGCTCGGTGTGTCCGGGGTCGCCGAACGGCTGGCGGGGTGGGTCGTCGACGAGGCCGAGGGGGAGGGCGTCAGCGGGGCGGAGGACGAGGACGACGACTGACCGGGTGGGCTCCTGCCCGGTCGCGTCGTCCTCGTCGTCCGTTCCTGAGGGCTCTCGTTGGTGTGGTCGGGGGGTCAGTCGCCGGGCCGGTCCGGGGCCGGCTCGGCGATCAGGGCCGTCGCGAACGGGCGGAAGCCCGCCCGGCGGTAGATCCGGGCGACCTCCTCGTCGGCGGCGGACAGGAACACCGTCCGCACGCCGTTCGCCCGCGCGTGCGCGACCAGGGCCGCGGTGACCGCCAGACCCAGCCCGCGCCGCCGCGCGACCGGCAGCGTCCCGACCCCGGCCACCTCGGTGACCGCGCCCACCGGATTGTGCTGGCCCGCGCACAGCGCGGAACCGTCCTCCACCGCGGCGGCCAGCACGGTGGCGCCGTCGGTGATCCGCCGCGCGATCCGCTCCACCGCGCCCTCTGCCGTCAACCGCCCTGCGGCCTCGGCCAGTTCGGCCGCACCCACGGCGCCCACACCGGTGCCCGGCTCGGCGAACGCCAGGTGCGGAACGGCGACCGCCGACGCCAGCTCCGGCGCATCCGCGCCCAGGACCTCCACCCGCACCTCCTCCGGCAGCTCGGGCGCCGGGGCCGGCTCGTCCTGCGGGCCCAGCACCAGCAGCGGGTGCTCGTGCACCGCGAGCCCGGCCGCCTCCACCGCGGCCCGCAGTTCCGGACTCCGCTCGGCCACCCACTCGAAGGCCTCCGGCTCGCCCAGCTCCCGCTGGCGGGCCAGCACCCGCAGGACGTCCTCGGCGGTGGTGGCGGGGCCGTCGTGGTCGAGCGTGGGGCGGGCGTAGTAGGGCCAGCCCGCGCCCTCGCGGACGAACAGGGTCAGCGGGCCGAAGTCCTCGGTCCGCGCGGCGCTGCGCGGCACCGCGTCGTAGTAGCGCTCGATCGCGTCGAGGAGGGAGTGGTCGGGGGCATGATCAACAGAAGTCACGGCGTGCATCCAAGCAGGGGCGTCGGCGGCCCGCCACCGCATTGTTCCCGGGCTTCGTGCCGGGGGCGCCGGTGACGGTGTGACGGACGGTGGCGGTGCCTCGTGCCGGGGGTGATGGCGGGCGGCGGCGGTGCTTCGTGCCGGGGGTGGCGAAGGGCCGGGGCGGTGCGGGCGCCTGATTGTTGCTGAACGCTTACCGGCTCGCAGCGATCTTGTGCGTATACCGCGTGGCATGCTGATGCCTTTACAGCTCTGCCGAAGGGGGACGGCGGACGTCCGCACTCGGCTTGGCAAGGGGGGAAGACAGGCCCATGAGGCTCTGCTTTCTGGTGGAGGAGCACTACCGGCACGACGGCATGCCGCTCGACGTGGCACGCCAGCTCACCGCATGGGGGCACCGGGTGGACGTGCTGCGCCCCGGGGACTCGCTGATGGCGATATCCGAGGCGATCCGGGCCGGCAGCCACGACGCCTGGGTGCTCAAGACCGTCTCCGGCGGGCCCGGGCTCACCCTGCTGGACGCGGCCGCCGCCGTCGGCCTCACCACCGTCAACGACGTCCGCTCCATCCGTGGCGTCCGCGACAAGGCGCTCGCCTCCGTCATCGCCAGCACCCGCGGCCTGCCCGTCCCCGTCACCTACGCCACCGCCCGCTGGGAACGGCTCGCCGAGATCCCGGCCGCCGAGTACCCGCTCGTCGTCAAGCCCGCCGACGGCAGCTCCGGGCGGGCCGTCCGGCTCGTGCCCAGCCCCGACCACCTCCTCGGCCTCGGCCCCGAACTCGCCGACGAGGGGCTGTTGATCGCCCAGCCCTACGTGCCCAACTCCGGCACCGACCTCAAGGTGTACTGCGTCGACGGCGAGCTCTTCGCGACGGAACGTTCCTCCCCGCTCCACCCCGGGCAGGGCGTACGCGAACGGCAGGTCCCGTTGCCTGGCGAGGTCGCGCGGATCGCGGCGCAGGTCGGCGAGGTGTTCGGGCTCGACCTGTACGGCGTCGACGTGCTGCTCGGGCCGGACGGGCCGGTGGTAGTCGACATCAACGACTTCCCGAGCTTCCGCCAGGTGCCGGACGCGGTCGCCAGGGTCGCCCGGGCGGTGCTGCGGCTCGCGCGCAGCGGTACGGCCGTGTCGGCGCCCGCGCCCGCACTGGTGCCGGCGGGTGGTGGCGCTGGGTACGGGCAACTGGGCTTCGGTGGTGGAGAGTTCAGCGGATCCGGCTTTGACGGAGCTGGCTTTGACGGGGCCGGCTTGGGCGGGTCTGGCTTGGGCGGGGCGATATGAGGATCGGCCTGATCACCGCCGACCCCGGACACCCGGTGCTCGCGGCGACCGCCGCCCTGCTGGCGGACCGGCACGAGGTGACGATCGTCGACCCTGCTGGACCGGCAGGGCCGGCGCTCGCCGACGTCTATCTGCTCAAGGCCCACACCCGTCGATCCCTTTCACTCGCACAAGAGTTGGAGCGGCGCGGGGCGCCCGTCATCAACTCGGCCGCGGCCACCGAACTCTGTCAGGACCGGGTGCGGATGGCCGAACTCGCGCGCGCGGCCGACCTGCCCTTCGCGGCCACCCGCGACGCCGGGCGGATCGCCGAACTCGCCGATCCCGCCTACCCGTTCGTCGTCAAGAGTCGGCACAGTCGGCGCCACGACCTGGTCGCCCGGGTCGACGGCCCGGCCCGGTTGCGCGAACTCGTCGCGCGCTGGCCCGACGAGCCCGTCGTCACCCAGCCGTTCGTCCCGGGGACCGGCTGGGACCAGAAGCTGTGGGTGATCGACCGGCAGGTATTCGCCGCCCAGCGGCGGTCCGAACTCGCCGACAGCGTAGGGGAGTCGGGGCAAGGGCAGGGCTGGGAACCGCCCGCCGACCGGGCCGCCCTCGCCCTGCGCGTCGGCGAGGTGTTCGGGCTCGACGTCTACGGCGTCGACCTGCTCGACGGGCCCGCCGAACCCGTCATCGTCGACGTCAACGCCTTCCCCGGCATCCGTGGCCGGCCCGGCGCGCCCGAGGCGCTCGCCACCCTCGCCCTGCGCGTTGCGGCGGAGCGCGGGCGCGGGCGCGCCGCGCAGGGGTGGGGCCGATAGGCCGGGCAGCGGGGCCGGGCGGGGTCGGGCGGGGTCGGCGGACCCGGGGCGAGGTCGGCTGGCCGGGCAGGCCGTCGGGGTCGGGCGGGGTCGTTAGGCTGGTTACTCAGGGCCACCGGACCCGCGAAACCCCCGGGCACCCGGGCTGAACGGCGAGAGAAGACGGAACGTTGCTGCAGGACATCGAGCACTACCTGGCCTGCCCCCACTGCGCGCAGGCCCTCACCCGGCACGAGCGCGCCCTGCGCTGCCCCGCCGGCCACAGCTTCGACCTCGCCAAACAGGGCTACGTCAGCCTCCTCGCCGGCGACGCCCACACCGGCACCGGCGACACCGCCGAGATGGTCGCCGCCCGTGCCGACTTCCTCGCCGCCGGCCACTACCGGCCCATCGCCGACGCCCTCGCCGAGGCCGCCGCGGCCGCCGACCCCGAAGGCCTCGTCGCCGACCTCGGCGCCGGCACCGGCCACTACCTGGCCCACGTCCTCGACGCCCTGCCCGGCCGCGTCGGCGCCGCCCTCGACATCTCCAAGTTCGCGCTGCGCCGCGCCGCCAAGGCCCACCCCCGGATCGGTGCCGTGGTCTGCGACGCCTGGCGGCCGCTGCCGCTGCGCGACGCCTCCGCCGGGCTGATGCTCAACGTCTTCGCCCCGCGCAACGGGCCCGAGATCCGCCGCGTGCTGCGCCCCGGCGCCACCCTGCTGCTGGTCTCGCCCACCGCCCGCCACCTGCGCGAACTCGTCGGCGCGCTGGGCCTGTTGTCGGTCGACGAGGAGAAGCAGCGGCGGATCGACGAGAAGCTCGGCCCCTACCTGACCCCTGCCGGGCAGCGGCAGGTCGAGTTCACCCTGCGGCTCGGCCCGGACGACGTGCGCACCGTCGTCGGCATGGGCCCCAGCGCCTGGCACACCGACCCGGACCGCCTGGCCGCCGCGCTCGCGGAGCTGCCGGACCCGGTCGAGGTGACCGCCTCCGTGACGGTGGCCGCCTACCGGCGCTGAACGTCGGGCGCGCGCGGGGTGTGGCCGCCACGTTGGGATGAATCTGCTGAGCAGGCACGTTTCTGCCGACCGGCCTGCGGCTAACGTCCGACGGGTGAACCGCGACGCCACCCGGCCCGCCGCGCCGGCCCACCCCCGACCGAGCGCCCCGGGGCCCGATCGGCCATCCGTAACACGTCCCACCGTCGAGGAGCTCCGGCTCACCTCGTTCAAGTCCTACCGGCGCGCGGTCCTGCCGCTCGCGCCCCTCACCGTCCTGCACGGGCCCGCCGGCGTCGGCAAGTCCAACGCCCTCGACGCACTGGCCGTGCTCTCCCGGCTCGCCCTCGGAGAGGAGATCGCCGACTCCTTCGACGGACTGCCCGACCGTACCGGCCCCCTGGCCAAACCCGTCCGAGGCGGCCTGACCGGGTGCGTCCCGCACGGGCGCGACGCCGTCATCCTCGGCTGCACCGTCCGCTCCCCGCACGGCCGCATCCGGCTCGACGTCGTCGTCCGCACCGACGGCCCGGTGCGGATCGCCCGCGAATCGCTCACCCTGGACGGCCGCACCCTCGTCGACACCGGCGAACAGGACGTCCGCAAGCGGCGCGTCAACGTCTGCTGGCACAACGACACCCGCCAGGGCGACATCCGGGCGCCCTTCCCCAGCGGCACCATGATCACCGCGCAACTGCCGCTCCGGGTGGCCGGCTCCTCCCCGGGCGAACGGCAGGTCCTCGCCGCCACCGAGGACCTGCTCACCGCGCTGCGCGAGGTCTTCCCCGTCCACCCCGTCCCGGCCCTCATGCGCGGCTGGGCCCGGCCCGACCCGCAGGCCCGGCTGCGCAGCAACGCCGCCAACATCTCCGCCGTCCTCGCCCGGCTCGGCAACGAATGCCCGCGCCGCTACGGGCAGCTCCTGCGCGCCGTCCAGTCCGCCGCCCCGCACCCGCTGCTCGGACTCTCCCTCGCCCACCGCGGCAGCGGGCCCGACCAGCGGGTCCTCGCGGTGTTCGACGAAGGCGTCCTCGGGCGCACCGGGGCCGACCAGGCCTCCGACGGCATGCTGCGCCACCTCGCGTTCGCCGCGGTGCTGCTCACCGGGGCCGGGGTGCTCGACCTCGACGTGGCCGCCGAGGTGCCGTGGGCGCACCGGCAGCTCACCGTGCTCGCCGAGGACCTCGGAGCCGGGCTCGCCACCGAACAGACCGCCTCACTGCTACGGCTGGCCCGGGACATGTCCGGGCGCAACCAGCTGCGCGTCCTCGCCGCGCTTCAGGAGCCGGCCGCGGCGCGGGAGGCGCTCGGCGCGGCCGAACCGCGGTCGGGCGCGGCCGTGCTGGTGGAGTGCCGGCGCGACCCGGACTCGGGGCACACCGTGCTGCGGCCCGAGACGACCCGGGTGCCGGCCCAGTGCGGGCGCGGGGACGGCGCGGACCCGGGGGCGGACGAGGCGGACGGGTGAGGTAGACCTGGACGGGTGAACGAACGAGTGACGAGGCCGGGGGAACCGGCCGGGCCCACCGGGCCGACCTTGGAGGCCCTGCGGCAGCGGCTGGCGGACTTCGCGGCGGCCCGGCGCTGGGAGCCCTTCCACACGCCGAAGAACCTGGCGGCCGCGCTGAGCGTGGAGGCCGGCGAACTGCTGGAGATCTTCCAGTGGTTGACGCCCGAGCAGGCGGCCGTGGTGATGTCCGAGCCGGAGCGGGCCCACCGGGTGCGGGACGAGGTCGCGGACGTCCTCGCGTACCTGGTGCAGTTCTGCACGGTGGTCGGGGTGGATCCGCTGGAGGCCCTCGCGGCCAAGATCGAGCGGAACGAGCTCCGCTTCCCGGTGCCGGACGGACCGGCGGACGCCGACCCGGACGGGGCGGGTGTCAACCCGGACGTGGACGAATAATACTTGTGAGGGACGGGAGTTATCCACAGCCCCGGACTTGTCCACAGCTTTCCCGATGACGGATGCGGCCTCGCCGACTTCGCCGCACGCTTTCGCCGTGACCACCTGACCGCCCCTCCGGCGGTCGTGGTCCCACGGCGACAGCGAGCGGAAGGAGTGGCGGCCATGGAGGCGCTGCGACTGATCAAGAGGGCCCGGCACGCCCTGGCCGAGGCCAGGCACGTACCGGATGTGCTGGCCGAGGCGCGGCAGGCCGCGCTGCTCACCGAGGCGGTGGGGGCCAGGCTGGCGGAGCTGGACGACGACGAGCTCACCGGGCTGGGGCAGCAGCTGTCCGAGGCCGCGGCGCACGCGGCGGTCTGCCTGGAACGCTCTGTCGTCAGGGCCGCCGTGCTGAGCGGCGGCCGGGCCGGGCGGCTCACCGAACTCGGCGAGCTGGCACCGACCTTGGGTGCGCTGGACGGGCTGCTGCGGGACGTCGGGGAGACGCTGGTGGTGCTGGCCTGCGGGGCCGACACCGAGAGCCTCTACTGGACGTGCATCGACGGCGTGGACGCGGTGTCGGAGTGCAAGGACCTGGCCGGGCGGCTGTGGAAGACGGCGGGCAGGTTGGAGGAAGAGGAGGGCGCGGTGCTCGGCGGGGCGCCGGCCGAGCGGGGCTCGCCCTTACTCGTGGTCCGGCTCGGCCCGCCGGACGAGGGCGGGCCGACGGGGGAGGAGCAGGCGCCGGACTATCGGGTGCCTGGCGTGGCGGGAGCGTCGGAGGAGGTGTCCGTACCGGTGGGATAGGTGGCCGGGCCGTCCTCCCGGATGCCGGAGGACTGCAACTCGGCGAGATCCGCGGACACCGAGGCGAGCAGTTCCTGCATCTGTTCCAGCAGGCTCTTCTGCGCGGCGGGCCCGGACGAGGTGCCGGCGGCCGAGCCCGCCGGGCTGCTCGGGAGCTGCGGCGTGGCAGTTGGTTGGGACATGACGGGACCTCTTCGGATCGGTAGTGCGGCGTGAAGCGGCGGGACCCGCCCCCCGCCGCAAGCCGGAGCACGCACTCGGGGTCCGGAGCCCGAGTCGGCTCCGGACCCCGATGGCGTGGTCCCGCAGGTCAGTTGTGGGCGTGCAGGTCGGCGTTGAGGCCGCCCCAGGAGCCGGAGCGGGCGATGACCTCGACGGCGCCGGTCTGCGAGTTGCGGCGGAACAGCAGGTTGTCCTGGCCGGAAAGCTCGACGGCCTTGGCCACGGTGCCGTCCGGGGTGGTGACCCGGGTGCCGGCGGTGACGTAGAGGCCGGCCTCGATGACGCAGTCGCTGCCGAGCGAGATGCCGATGCCGGCGTTGGCGCCGAGCAGGCAGCGCTCGCCGACCGAGACGACCTGCTTGCCGCCGCCGGAGAGGGTACCCATGATCGAGGCGCCGCCGCCGATGTCGCTGTGGTCGCCGACGACGACGCCCGCGCTGATCCGGCCCTCGACCATGGAGGTGCCGAGGGTGCCGGCGTTGAAGTTGACGAAGCCCTCGTGCATCACGGTGGTGCCGACGGCCAGGTGGGCGCCGAGGCGGACGCGGTCGGCGTGGGCGATGCGCACGCCGGACGGGGCGACGTAGTCGGTCATCCGCGGGAACTTGTCGATGCCGTACACGGCGAGCTGGCCGCCCTGGGCGCGGACCGCGAGGCGGGCCTGCTCGACCGTGTCCACCGGGACGGGGCCGATGCTGGTCCACGCGACGTTGGCGAGCAGCCCGAAGACGCCGTCCAGGTTCTGGCCGTGCGGCTTGACCAGGCGGTGGCTGAGCAGGTGCAGGCGCAGGTACACGTCGTGGGTGTCGAGCGGCTTCTCGTCGAGCGAGGCGATGGTGGTGCGCACGGCGACCACCTCGACGCCGCGGCGCGCGTCGGCGCGCAGCGCCTCGGCGGCGCCGGCGCCGAGTTCGGCCTCGGCCTGCTCGGCGGTCAGGCGGACGGTGCCGGCCGGGCCGGGCTCGGCGGCCAGGGCGGGGGCGGGGAACCAGGTGTCGAGGACGGTGCCGTCGGCGGCGATGGTGGCCAGGCCGGCGGCCACGGCCCCGTTCGGGAGGGAGGTCGATTCAGCAGTCACACCGTGCACGTTAACCAATGCGGGGCTCCGCTGCCGAACACGCCCGTCGTGCGGACGCGGCCGCCGGTCGGCAGGCCCCCGCCGTGCGTACACGGCCGCCGGCGGGCCGCGGCGGACGGCCGCCGCACCGGGAAACCCGGTGTTCAGCGGAGGTTTGCTCGGTGATACTCGGGCAGGTGTTCATGTCGATCTCCACCACCGGCAGCGTCGAGGGCCCGGCCACCGATCTCGGCTTCCTGCTGCACAAGCACCCGGGCAAGGTCCAGCGGTTCGCGACGTCGCACGGCGAGGCGCACGTCTTCTACCCCGATGCGGGCGGCGACGTCTGCACGGTGGCGCTGCTGCTGGACGTCGATCCGATCGCGCTGGTCCGCAAGGGCCGGGGCAAGGGGCGCGGCGGTTCGCCGGACTTCGCGCTCGCCCAGTACGTCAACGACCGCCCGTACGCGGCGTCCTCGCTGCTCGCGGTGGCGCTTCGGACGGTGTTCCGGTCCGCGATGAAGGGCGACTGCCCGGCCCGGCCGGGGCTGGCGGAGCGCCCGCGCCCGCTGCGGATCACGCTGCCCGCGGTGCCCGCGAACGGCGCGGGCGAGGGCGGTGGCCCGGCGATGGCGCTCCGGCTGTTCGAGCCGCTGGGCTGGCGGGTCGAGGCGGTGGCGCTCCCGCTGGACGAGGCGTTCCCGGAGTGGGGCGAGTCCCGGTACGTGCGGCTCACGCTGGTCTCGGACGCCGTGCGGCTCGCCGACGCGCTCCAGCAGCTGTACGTGCTGCTGCCGGTGCTGGACGGCGCCAAGCACTACTGGGTCGCCCCGGACGAGGTGGACAAGCTGCTCGCCGCCGGCGAGGGCTGGCTGGCCGCCCACCCGGAGCGCGCCCTGATCACCCGCCGCTACCTGTCCCGGAGCCGGGCGCTGACCCGGGTGGCGCTGGAGCGTCTGGAGCTGGCCCGGCTGGCGGAGGCGGACGACCGGGAGCCCGAGGAGGTCGACAACGCGGTCGACGACCGGCCGGAGGAGCAGGCGGAGGCCGCCGGGGCGACATCGGAGCCCAGGCCGCCGTCCCTCGCCGGGCAGCGCCGCGCCGCGATCCTCGCCGCCCTGCGGGAGGTGGGCGCGGCCCGCGTCGCCGATCTCGGCTGCGGCCGGGGTGAGTTGATCGGCGAACTTCTGAAGGACGCCCGGTTCACCGAGGTGCTCGGCGTGGACGTGTCCGCGCGGGCGTTGCAGGCGGCGGCCCGCGGATTGCGCCTGGATCGGATGCCGGAGCGGCAGGCGGCCCGGGTGACGCTGGCGCAGGGTGCGCTGACGTACACGGACACCCGGTTGAAGGGCTTCGACGCGGCGGTGCTGTGCGAGGTGGTCGAGCACCTGGACCTGCCCAGGCTGCCCGCGCTGGAGTACGCGGTGTTCGGCGCGGCCCGGCCGGGGGCGGTGGTCGTCACCACGCCGAACGCCGAGTACAACGTCCGTTGGGAGAGCCTGCCGGCGGGCGCTGTCCGGCACGCCGACCACCGCTTCGAGTGGTCGCGCGCCGAGTTCCGCGCGTGGGCCGAGCGGGTCGCGGCCGCGTTCGGTTACACGGTGGTGCTGCGCCCGGTGGGGCCGGAGGACGGGGAGGTCGGCGCGCCGACCCAGCTGGCCCTGTTCCGCCTCGGCACCGGCCCTGTCGAGCAGACCTTGCCCGAGCAGACCACGACCGGCACCACCCGGACCGACCAGACCCGGACCGCGCAGACCCCGACCGACCAGACCCCGACCGACCCGGCGCCCGAAGGAGGCGAATCCCGATGACCGACGAAGCGACCCCGACGCCCGAGCAGCACCAGCACCAGGACCAGGAG
The DNA here is from genome assembly GCF_042720685.1 of Kitasatospora sp. NPDC058492. Lineage (NCBI taxonomy): Bacteria > Bacillati > Actinomycetota > Actinomycetes > Kitasatosporales > Streptomycetaceae > Kitasatospora > Kitasatospora sp. NPDC058492. The sequence continues at coordinate 217,956 of NZ_JBHXMU010000003.1, read as the reverse complement.
CACGACCAGGAACTGCCCCAGGACCACCCCGCCCCCCGCCGCCTCCCCGTCACCGACGTCTCCCTCGTCGTCCTGATCGGCACCAGCGGCGCCGGCAAGTCGACCTTCGCCCGCCGCCACTTCCTGCCCACCCAGGTCGTCTCCTCCGACTTCTGCCGCGGCCTGGTCGCCGACGACGAGAACGACCAGTCGGCCTCCGCCGAGGCCTTCGACGTCCTGCACTACATCGTCGGCAAGCGCCTCGCGGCCGGCCGGCTGACCGTCGTGGACGCCACCAACGTCCAGCCCGAGGCACGCCACCAGCTGGTGCGGATCGCCCGCGAGCACGACGTGCTGCCGATCGCGATCGTGCTGGACGTCCCGCCGGGCGTGTGCGCCGAGCGCAACCGCTCCCGCGCGGACCGCCAGCTGCCGGCCCACGTCGTCCCGCGCCAGCACCGCGAGCTGCGCCGTTCCCTGCGGGGCCTGGAGCGCGAGGGCTTCCGCAAGGTGCACGTGCTGCGCGGCGCGGCCGAGGTGGCGGCGGCCGAGGTGGAGCTGGAGAAGCGCTACAACGACCTGCGTCACCTGACCGGCCCGTTCGACATCGTCGGCGACATCCACGGCTGCCGCTCCGAGCTGGAGACCCTGCTGACCCGCCTCGGCTACACGCTGACCCGGGACGCCGGGGGCCGGCCGGTGGACGCGGTGCCGCCGGCGGGCCGTACCGCCGTGTTCGTCGGTGACCTGGTCGACCGCGGCCCGGACACGCCGGGTGTGCTGCGCCTGGTGATGGGCATGGTCGCGGCCGGGCACGCGCTGTGCGTGCCGGGCAACCACGAGAACAAGCTGGGCCGGGCGCTGGACGGCAAGAAGGTCAACGTCGCCTACGGCCTGCAGGAGTCGCTGGATCAGCTGGCCGGCGAGTCCGAGGAGTTCCGGGCCGAGGTGCGGGAGTTCATGCGCGGCCTGGTGAGCCACTACCTGCTGGACGGCGGCGCGCTGGTGGTCTGCCACGCCGGTCTGCCGGAGCGCTACCACGGCCGCAACTCGGGCCGGGTGCGCTCGCACGCGCTGTACGGGGAGACCACCGGCGAGACCGACGAGTACGGCCTGCCGGTGCGCTACCCGTGGGCGGAGGAGTACCGGGGCAAGGCGCTGGTGGTGTACGGCCACACACCGGTGCCGTCGGCGAGCTTCGTCAACAACACCGTCTGCCTGGACACCGGTTGCGTGTTCGGCGGCACCCTGACGGCGCTGCGCTACCCGGAGCGGGAGCTGGTGAGCGTGCCGGCCGAGCGGGAGTGGTACGCGCCGGTGCGCCCGTTGGCCACGGACGCGCCGGGCGCCCGCGAGGGCCGTCCGCTGGATCTCGCGGACGTGGCGGGCCGCCGGATCGTCGAGACCGGGCTGCACGGGCGGGTCGCCGTCCGGGAGGAGAACGCGGCGGCGGCGCTGGAGGTGATGAGCCGCTTCGCGCTGGACCCGCGGCTGCTGGCGTACCTGCCGCCGACCATGGCGCCGAGCGCGGCCTCCCGCCGGGACGGCTTCCTGGAGCACCCGCAGGAGGCGTTCGCCGCCTACCGCGCGGACGGCGTGCGGCACCTGGTGTGCGAGGAGAAGCACATGGGCTCCCGCGCGGTGGTGCTGGTCGCCCGGGACGACGCGGCGCTGGAGCGGCGCTTCGGCGTGGCCGGTCCGGGCGCGATCTGGACCAGGACGGGCCGGGCGTTCCTCGCCGACGACGGCCTGACCGCGGCCCTGCTGGGCCGGGTACGGGCGGCCGCCGAGCGCTCGGGGCTGTTCGACGAGCTGGGCACCGGCTGGCTGCTGTTGGACGCCGAGCTGATGCCCTGGTCGCTGAAGGCCGTGGAACTGCTGCGCCGCCAGTACGCGGCGGTCGGCGCTGCGGCGGGCGCTGCCCTGCCGGAGGCGCTGGCGGCTCTGGAGCGGGCGGCCGGTCGCGGGCTGGACCTGGCGGAGCTGACCGCCAAGCAGCAGCGGCGCGCGGCCGACGCGCAGGCGTTCACCGAGGCGTACCGGCGGTACTGCTGGCCGACCGAGGGGCTGTCGGGCGTGCGGCTGGCGCCGTTCCAGGTGCTGGCCGCCGAGGGGGCGAACCTCGCGGTGCGCCCGCACGACGAGCACCTGGCCTGGATCGACCGCCTGGTCGCGGCCGACGAAGCGCCGGCCGAAGCCGCACGCGAAGCCGCACGCGAAGCCGCGCCCGAGACGGCGTCCGAAGCGGACGGCGGCCGGGCACCGGTCCTGCACCGCACCGGCCGCCTCCTGGTGGACACCGAGGACGAGGCCTCGGTGGCGGCCGCCACGGCCTGGTGGGAGGAGCTGACGGCGGCGGGCGGCGAGGGCATGGTGGTCAAACCGCTGGCCTCGGTGGTGCGCACGAAGCGGGGCGGGGGCCGTCCGGGCGGGTTGGTGCAGCCGGGAGTGAAGGTGCGCGGCCGGGAATACCTGCGGATCGTCTACGGCCCGGACTACACCGAGTACCTGGACCGGCTGCGCGAGCGGTCGCTGGGCCACAAGCGCTCGCTGGCGCTGCGCGAGTACGCGCTGGGCCTGGAGGCGCTGGACCGGCTGGCGGCCGGCGAGCCGCTGTGGCGGGTGCACGAGCCGGTGTTCGCGGTGCTCGCGCTGGAGTCCGAGCCGGTCGATCCGCGCCTGTAGGCCGGCCGGGCGCAGAGGGTGCCCGCGCCTTTAGACCGACCGGGCGTCGAGGGGGCTCACGGTTGTAGGCCGGTCGGGTGTCGAGGGGGAGTCCGCGGCGGGGCTCCCCCTCTCCCACCCCCGTCGTGTATAGAAATTCCGAGCATCGTATAGACTTGCTACTTTCCCGTACGCCCCGTCATCCCAGGAGCCCGGTATGGCCTTCAACCTCCGGAACAGGCACTTCCTCAAGGAGCTCGACTTCACGCCCCAGGAGTTCCGCTTCCTGGTGGACCTCGCCGCCGGACTCAAGGCGGCCAAGTATGCGGGCACCGAGCAGCCCCGGCTGCGCGGGAAGAACATCGCGCTGATCTTCGAGAAGACCTCCACCCGCACCCGCTGCGCCTTCGAGGTCGCCGCCCACGACCAGGGCGCCACCACCACCTACCTGGACCCGTCCGGTTCGCAGATCGGCCACAAGGAGTCCATCCGGGACACCGCCCGGGTGCTCGGCCGGATGTTCGACGGCATCGAGTACCGCGGCCACGGCCAGGAGATCGTCGAGGAGCTGGCGGCGAACGCCGGCGTCCCGGTCTGGAACGGTCTCACCGACGAGTGGCACCCCACCCAGATGCTGGCCGACGTCCTCACCATCACCGAGCACAGCACCAAGCCGCTGACCGGGACCGCCCTCGCGTACCTCGGCGACGCCCGCTCCAACATGGGCAACTCGCTGCTGGTCACCGGCGCCCTGCTCGGCATGGACGTCCGGATCGTCGCCCCGAGCTCCCTCTGGCCGGTCGAGGAGGTCCGGGAGGCAGCCGAGATGCTGGCCGAGGCGACCGGCGCCCGGATCACCCTCACCGAGGACGTGGCCGAGGGCGTGGCCGACGTGGACTTCCTCTACACCGATGTCTGGGTCTCGATGGGCGAGCCCAAGGAGGTCTGGGCCGAGCGGATCGAGTTGCTCAAGCCCTACCAGGTGTCGATGGACACCGTCCGGGCCACCGGCAACCCGGCCGTGAAGTTCCTGCACTGCCTGCCCGCGTTCCACGACCTCGGCACGGTGCTCGGGCGGCAGATGTACGAGGCGACCGGCATGACCGAGCTGGAGTGCACCGACGAGCTGTTCGAGTCGGCGCACTCCGTCGTGTTCGACCAGGCCGAGAACCGCCTGCACACCATCAAGGCGGTCCTGGTCGCCACCCTCGGCTCCTGAGGCGGAAGCTCACTTCTCCAGCTTGACGCAGGCCGCCCGGTCGCCCGCCGCGTGCGGGCCGGTCGGGGTGCCCGCGTGCATCACCAGCGAGCGGGCCTCGCCCGGCCGCGGCTGCCAGGGCACCGAGGCCGTCGCGGTGCCCTCGCCGTGCTCGTCGGTGCGCAGCGCCAGCCGCAGTTCGTTGCGCCCGTTGGCGTACGCCGGGTCGGTGGACGGCTGCACCGGGTCCACGGCGTCCTGGTAGTGCGGTCCGGACGAGGCCGGGTCGGCCCCGCAGGAGCCGGTGTGCAGGTGGACCGGGAACTCGTGGTCGGGGGCGAGCCCGGTGACGGTCATGGTGAGCACCGTCCGCCCCGCGGTGGAGCGGTCGGTGACGATCCGGGTGTGCGCGCCGTACGGTACGAGGTCGTCCGCGTAGCTGACGGCGGTCGGCGGGACGAAGGCCGTCGCGGGGTCGAAGGCGGCCTCGACGACGGAGACCGGCGAGGCAGCGGCGACCGACGGGGCGACGGGGGCCGACGAGGCGGCGGCGGGGGCGAGCAGGGCCAGCGGCAGCAGTGCGGCGGCGAGCGGAGCGGCGGCGAGCGGAGCGGACATCAAGGGGCCTTCCAGGGGCAGGGCGACGGACACCCTGCTCAACGGCGCCGGGCGCCGGCGGACACCCTCGAACGGGCCCGGAGGCGCACGGGCCGCGCGGGCGCGCCTCTGCTCGTCCCGTCGCCGACCGGCGGTTCCGGTGGTGAGCTGGTGTGAGCCGGTGGTGGGCCGATGTCGAGTCGGTGGTGGGCCAGTGGCGGGCCGACTGCGGTGCGATTGCCGACCGCCGCCGCCCAAATGGCCACTGACCTGCGCTTTTGCCGACCTAGGCATGCCTGCGGTGGTGAAGGTGACGGCATGCACTATGGTTTATCTCGACATCGAGATAACTGCCCCATAGGATATATCTCGACATCAAGATACTTGCCGAGCGGAGCTCGCCGGCGATGCGGGCAAGGTAAGCCTAAGTAAGGCTGACCTTACCACCGTGGCGGCCGGATACCGCACGAAGCACCCAGAAGGAGTCAGTCGTGTCCGCGAACAGCTTCGACGCCCGCAGCTCGCTGCAGGTGGGCGACGAGTCGTACGAGATCTTCAAGCTCTCCGCCGTCGAGGGTTCCGAGCGGCTGCCGTACAGCCTCAAGGTGCTGCTGGAGAACCTGCTCCGCACGGAGGACGGCGCGAACATCACCGCCGACCACATCCGCGCGCTCGGCAACTGGGACGCCAGCGCCCAGCCGAGCCAGGAGATCCAGTTCACCCCGGCCCGCGTGATCATGCAGGACTTCACCGGTGTGCCGTGCGTGGTCGACCTCGCCACCATGCGTGAGGCCGTCAAGGAGCTGGGCGGCGACCCGGCCAAGATCAACCCGCTTGCCCCGGCCGAGCTGGTCATCGACCACTCCGTCATCGCCGACAAGTTCGGCACCCCGGACGCCTTCGTCCAGAACGTCGAGATCGAGTACGGCCGCAACAAGGAGCGCTACCAGTTCCTGCGCTGGGGCCAGACCGCCTTCGACGAGTTCAAGGTCGTCCCGCCCGGCACCGGCATCGTCCACCAGGTGAACATCGAGCACCTGGCCCGCACCATCATGGTCCGCGGCGGCCAGGCCTACCCGGACACCTGCGTCGGCACCGACTCGCACACCACCATGGTCAACGGCCTGGGCGTGCTGGGCTGGGGCGTCGGCGGCATCGAGGCCGAGGCCGCGATGCTGGGCCAGCCGGTCTCCATGCTGATCCCGCGCGTGGTCGGCTTCAAGCTCAACGGCCAGCTGCCGGCCGGCACCACCGCCACCGACCTGGTGCTCACCATCACCGAGATGCTGCGCAAGCACGGTGTGGTCGGCAAGTTCGTCGAGTTCTACGGCGAGGGCGTCTCCGCGATCCCGCTGGCCAACCGCGCCACCATCGGCAACATGTCGCCGGAGTTCGGCTCGACCTGCGCGATCTTCCCGATCGACGCCGAGACCATCAACTACCTCAAGCTCACCGGCCGCGACGAGCAGCAGCTCGCCCTGGTCGAGGCGTACGCCAAGGAGCAGGGCCTCTGGCACGACCCGTCGGTCGAGCCGGTCTTCTCCGAGTACCTGGAGCTGGACGTCTCCACCGTCGTCCCGTCGATCTCCGGCCCGAAGCGCCCGCAGGACCGCGTCGTCCTGGCCGAGGCCGCCACCCGCTTCGCCGAGGCGCTGCCGACCTACTCCGCCGAGGCCTCGAAGCCGACCGCCGTCACCGCCCCCGACGGGTCGACGTACGAGATCGACAACGGCGCGGTCGTGATCGCCTCGATCACCTCCTGCACCAACACCTCCAACCCCTCCGTCATGCTGGGCGCCGCCCTGCTGGCGAAGAAGGCCGTGGAGAAGGGCCTCACGGTCAAGCCGTGGGTCAAGACCACCCTGGCCCCCGGGTCCAAGGTCGTCATGGACTACTACGAGAAGGCCGGCCTGCTTCCGTACATGGAGAAGCTGGGCTTCAACCTGGTCGGCTACGGCTGCGTCACCTGCATCGGCAACTCGGGCCCGCTGCCCGAGGAGGTCTCGGCCGCCGTCAACGAGGCCGACCTGGCGGTCGTCTCGGTGCTCTCCGGCAACCGCAACTTCGAGGGCCGGATCAACCCGGACGTGAAGATGAACTACCTGGCCTCGCCGCCGCTGGTGGTCGCCTACGCCCTGGCCGGCAACATGAACATCGACATCACCCGCGACGCCCTGGGCCAGGACGCCGACGGCAACGACGTCTTCCTCGCCGACATCTGGCCGTCGGAGCGGGAGGTGGCGGACACCGTCGCCGGCTCCATCGACGAGGCGATGTTCGACAAGGGCTACCAGGACGTCTTCGCCGGTGACCACCGCTGGCAGTCGCTCCCGGTCCCGACCGGCAACACCTTCGAGTGGGACGCCGAGTCCACCTACGTCCGCAAGCCCCCGTACTTCGAGGGCATGGCCAAGACCCCGAGCCCGGTGACCGACATCGCCGGCGCCCGTGTCCTGGCCAAGCTGGGCGACTCGGTCACCACCGACCACATCTCCCCGGCCGGCAACATCAAGCCGGGCACCCCGGCGGCGCAGTACCTGACCGCCAACGGTGTCGAGAAGCGCGACTTCAACTCCTACGGCTCGCGCCGCGGCAACCACGAGGTGATGATCCGCGGCACCTTCGCCAACATCCGTCTGCGCAACCAGATCGCGCCGGGCACCGAGGGCGGCTACACCCGCGACTTCACCCAGGCCGACGGCCCGGTGTCGTTCATCTACGACGCCTCGCAGAACTACCAGGCCGCCGGCACCCCGCTGGTCGTCCTGGCCGGCAAGGAGTACGGCTCCGGCTCGTCCCGCGACTGGGCCGCCAAGGGCACCGCGCTGCTGGGCGTCAAGGCCGTCATCGCCGAGTCGTACGAGCGCATCCACCGCTCGAACCTGATCGGCATGGGCGTCCTGCCGCTGCAGTTCCCGGAGGGTCAGACCGCCGAGTCCCTCGGCCTGACCGGCGAGGAGACCTTCTCCTTCACCGGCGTGACCGAGCTCAACGAGGGCCGCACCCCGAAGACCGTCAAGGTCAAGGCCGGTGACAAGGAGTTCGACGCGGTCGTCCGCATCGACACCCCCGGTGAGGCGGACTACTACCGCAACGGCGGCATCCTGCAGTACGTGCTGCGCTCGCTCATCGGCTGAACCGAGTTCTAGTTCCGGGGGCTGAGCGCCCCGGTGGCTGAGAGGCCGGACCGCATCGCGCGGTCCGGCCTCTTTTGCATGCTGCCTCTCCTGAGCCCTGCCCCTTGTGCGGTGTGCCGCGATGGACTAAACCTCTATCCCATCTGGTCCAGACCATTTGACGATCATTCAGAGAACAGGTCCGGTATGCCCACTCGCGCCTCAGCCCTGCTCGCCGCCGCCACCGTCGCCGCGCTGCTCGCCGCCCCCGCCACCGCCAACGCCGCCGACGGCGGGCACGGCCCGAAGCTGAAGGGCCAGCGGGTCGGCTACTTCACCCAGTGGGGCGCCGACAGCTCCGCCAAGCGCGTCCAGGACTCCGGCCAGGCCGGGAAGCTCACCGTCGTCAACTACGCCTTCGGCAACGTCTCCGCCGACGGCACCTGCTTCGAGACCAACGACGCAGGCCAGGGCGACGCCCGCAACGACTACCAGCGCGCCTTCTCCGCCGCCGAGTCGGTCGACGGCGTGGCCGACGCCCCGGGCCAGAAGCTGAAGGGCCACTTCAACCAGCTGCGCAAGCTCAAGGCGAAGAACCCGCAGCTGCGCACGGTCATCTCGCTCGGCGGCTGGAGCTGGTCCAAGTACTTCTCCGACGCGGCCGCCACCGACGCCGCGCGCAAGAAGTTCGTCTCCTCCTGCATCGGCCTCTACCTCAAGGGCGACGTGCCGGTCCTGCCCGGCTCCCCGGAGGGCGGCGCCGGCGCGGCCGCGGGCGTCTTCGACGGCATCGACATCGACTGGGAGTACCCGGGCGGTGGCGGGGACGCGGGCAACGTGGTCCGCCCCGAGGACGGGCGCAACTTCACCCTGCTGATGCAGGAGTTCCGCCGCCAGCTCGACGACTTCGGCAAGAAGGGCGGCAAGAAGGGCGACAAGGGCCGGCACTACCTGCTGACCGCCGCCGTCGCCGCCAACGAGACCGTCGCCGACCGGCTCGAACTGCCCGAGCTGAGCGAGTCGGTGGACTGGCTCAACCTGATGACCTACGACCTGCACGGCCCCTGGGAGGGCAAGGGCCCGGCCAACCACCAGGCCAACCTCTACTCCGACCCGGCCGACCCCGACGCCCGCCGGCGCAGCGCCGACACGGCCGTCGACCACTACCAGGAGCGCGGCCTGCCCGCCGAGCAGATCGTGCTCGGCGCCCCGCTGTACGGCCACGGCTGGACGGGCGTCGCGCCCGGCAAGCGCGGGGGCCTCTATCAGAGCGCCACCGCCACCGCCCCCGACCTCTCCTACCGGGAGGTCAACGCGCTGCCCGGCAAGGTGTACGTGGACCGCGACCACGGCGCGTCCTGGAAGTACGACGGCACCACCTTCTACAGCTACGACACCGCCGAGGTGCTCACCCAGAAGGCGCGGTACGTGCGCTGGAACGACCTGGGCGGCGTGATGGTCTGGTCGCTGGACGGCGACGACGCCCAGGGCAGCGCGATCGCCGCCCTGGACCGCGGCCTGCGCCGCGACTGACGCCCCGACGCGAAGGGGCGCCCCGACGCGAAAGGGGCCCGCCGTGTCCGCACGGCGGGCCCCTTCACGCCTGTGTCAGGCCCGGTCGCAGGCCTGCGCCCGCAGCGCGCGGGCCAGGTCGTCGCGGCACTCCAGGACCAGGCGGCGCAGCGCCGGCGCGGCCTGCGGGTGGCCGTCCAGCCAGGCGTCGGCCTCGGCCAGGGTCTGCTCGCTGGTCTGCGCGCGCGGGAAGAACCCGCTGACGATCCGCATCGCGATCTCGATGGTCCGCTCGGCCCAGACCCGTTCCAGCAGCTTGAAGTAGGGCGCCGCGTAGAGCGCGGTCAGGTCGCGGTGGGCGGGCAGTGCGAAGCCCGCGATCTGGGCCTCGACCAGGGCGTTCGGCAGTTCGTCGGAGTCGACCACGGCCGACCAGGCGGCGGCCTTGGCCTCCGCGGTGGGCCGGGCGGCCAGGCACTGGGTGTACTGGCGCTTGCCGCTGGCGGTGTTGTCGGCGGCCAGCTCCCCGGCCAGTTCCTCGTCGCCGGCCTGGCCGGCGGCGGCCAGCGCCAGCCACAGCGACCAGCGCAGTTCCTGGTCGACGTCCAGGCCGTCGATCCGGGCGCTGCCGGCCAGCAGGCCGCGGACCAGGCCGAGGTGCTCGGCGCCGCCCGCGGTCTGGGCGAGGAAGCGGGCCCAGGCCAGCTGGTGGTCGCTGCCGGGGACGGCCTCGCGCAGTTCGCGCAGGGCGCCGTCGGCCAGCTGGCGGCCGCCCTCGCCGCGCCAGGCCGGGTCGGCGTACAGGTCGACGGCGGTCTTGGCCTGGGCGTGCAGCGACTGCAGCACGCCGATGTTGCCCTCCTGGCCGGCGAAGCGCAGCACCAGGGTGACGTAGTCGCGGGCCGGCATCAGGCCGTCCCGGGTGAGGTTCCAGACGGCGGACCAGGCGAGTGCCCGGGCCAGCTCGTCGTGGATGTCGCCGAGGCCGGTGCGCAGGGTCTCCAGGGACTCGGAGTCGAAGCGGATCTTGCAGTAGGTGAGGTCGTCGTCGTTGAGCAGCACCAGCGCGGGGCGGGGGCGGCCGGCGGCCTCGGCGACGACGGTGCGGTTGCCGGTGACGTCGAGCTCGATCCGCTCGGTGCGCACCAGGGAGCCGTCGGCGTCCCGGTCGTAGAGGCCGATCGCGATCCGGTGCGGGCGCAGCACCGTCCCGTCCTGGAGGACGGCGAGTTCGGTGATCCGGCCCTCGGCGTCGGTGGTCACCTGCGGGGTGAGCGAGTCGACCCCGGCGGTCTGCAGCCAGGCGGCGGCCCAGGCCTTGAGGTCGCGGCCGCTGGTCTCCTCCAGGACGTCCAGCAGGTCGCCGAGTTCGGTGTTGCCGAAGGCGTGGCGCTTGAAGTAGCGGCGGGCGCCCTCGAAGAAGGCCTCGGAGCCGACGTAGGCGACCAGCTGCTTGAGGACGGCGGCGCCCTTGGCGTAGGTGATGCCGTCGAAGTTGAGCTTGGCGTCCTCGAGGTCGCGGATGTCGGCGGTGATCGGGTGGGTGGTGGGGAGCTGGTCCTGCCGGTAGGCCCAGGCCTTGCGCTGGTTGGCGAAGGTGACCCAGGCGGAGGAGTACCGGGTGCGGGCGCCGATCAGGCCGTAGGAGCCCATGAAGTCGGCGAAGGACTCCTTCAGCCACAGGTCGTCCCACCAGCGCATGGTGACCAGGTCGCCGAACCACATGTGCGCCATCTCGTGCAGGATGACGTTGGCGCGGCCCTCGTAGGCGGCGTCGGTGACCTTCGAGCGGAAGACGAACTCCTCGCGGAAGGTGACGCAGCCGGGGTTCTCCATGGCGCCGATGTTGTACTCGGGGACGAACGCCTGGTCGTACTTGCCGAAGGGGTACGGGTAGTCGAACTCCTCGTGGAAGAAGTCGAGTCCGAGCTTGGTGACGCCGAGGATCTCGTCCGCGTCGAAGTACTGGGCGAGGGACTTGCGGCACATCGCGGAGAGCGGGATCTCCAGGGTGGTGCCGTCGGCGAGTTCGCGGCTGTAGTGGTCGCGGGCGACGTGGTAGGGGCCGGCCACGACGGCGGTGAGGTAGCTGGAGATCGGCTGGGTCGGCGCGAACTCCCAGGTGCGGGCGGCGCCTTCCTCGGTGACCTTGTCGTGGACGGCGTTGGACCAGACGTCCCAGGCGGCGGGGGCGGTGACGGTGAAGCCGAACGGGGCCTTCAGGTCGGGCTGTTCGAAGGTCGCGAAGACCCGGCGGGCGTCGGCCGGCTCGTAGTGGGTGTAGAGGTACGTCTCGCCGTCCACCGGGTCGGTGAAGCGGTGCAGGCCCTCGCCGGTGCGGCTGTAGGCGCAGTCCGCCTCGACGGTGAGGACGTTCTCGGCGGCGAGGCCGTCGACGTGCACCCGGGCGCCGTCGTAGGCGGTGGCCGGGTCGATCGCGCGGCCGTTGAGGGTGACGGCGTGGACGGCGGGGGCGAGCAGGTCGAGGAAGGTGGCGGCGCCGGGCCGGGAGCAGCGGAACGTGACGGTGGTGGTGGAACGGAAGGTGGCGGCCGCCGGATCGGGGGCGGAGGTCACGTCCAGCCGGACCTGGTAGCCCTCCACGGCCAGGATGCTGGCCCGCTGCTGCGCTTCGTCGCGGCTCAGGTTCTTGCCCGGCACGGCGGTACTCCTTTGTCCGGCTCGCACGGTGGTGCGTCTGTGGGTGGTGCGGTCTCGGCGCGCGGTGTGCCGCGCTCCGCAGGGGCATCCTTTCACGCCCTCCCTCGCCGGTACCATTGCACAGGCCGTCCCGGCGGGGCCGGAATCAGCGGCGGCGGGCGGGTGTTGACGGGTCGGGGTGGCACGCCTGCCTGCCTCGTCATCACCTCACGAAGGACGACAGCCGTGACGACTGCCGCTGAGCGCAAGACCGCCGACTTCTGGTTCGACCCGGCCTGCCCGTGGGCGTGGATGACGTCCCGCTGGCTGATCGAGGTGCAGCAGCTGCGTCCGGTGGACGTGAACTGGCACGTGATGAGCCTGTCGGTGCTGAACGAGGACCGCGACCTCCCGGAGAACTACCGCGAGCTGCTGGACAACGCCTGGGGCGCGGTGCGGGTGTGCATAGCGGCCGCCCGGCAGCACGGCGACGAGGTGCTGGGCCGGCTCTACACCGAGCTGGGCCTGCGCTTCCACAACCAGGGCCTGCCGCAGAACCGGGAGACGGTCGAGGCGGCGCTGGTGGCCGCCGGGCTGCCCGCGGAGCTGGCGGACGCGGCCGACACGGACGCGTACGACGAGGCCCTGCGCGCCTCGCACAAGGAGGGCATCACCCTGGTCGGCGAGGACGTCGGCACCCCGGTGATCGCGGTGGAGGGCGTGGACGGCGAGCGGGTCGCCTTCTTCGGCCCGGTGGTCACCCCGGCCCCGAAGGGCGAGGCCGCGGCCCGGCTCTGGGACGGCACCCTGCTGGTGGCCTCCACCCCGGGCTTCTACGAGATCAAGCGGACCCGTACGGCGGGCCCGTCCTTCGAGTAGCGCGGGGCGCGTGAAGGGCCCGGTACCGCGGCTGGCGGTACCGGGCCCTCGTGCGTTCCGGGGTCAGCGGGCGGCGGCCGCGTCCCGCCGCTGCTTGACCAGGCCGGCGGCGCTCAGCAGCGCGACCAGCACCCCGGCCGCGTACAGCTGCTGCCGGTTGCCCTCGGTGGTGGTCATCAGGGCGAGGATGCCGGCCACGGCGGCCATCGCGATCCAGGTCAGGTACGGGTAGCCCCACATCTTCACGGTGAGCAGTTCGGGCGCCTCGCGCTCCAGCCGGCGGCGCATCCGCAGCTGGACGAGGCAGATGAACAGCCAGACGACCAGGATGGCCACGCCGGTGGTGTTCATCAGCCAGGTGAAGACGGTCTCCGGCCAGAACTTGGCGGCCAGCACGGCGCCGAAGCCGAACAGGCAGGAGGCCAGCACGGCCCGGCGCGGCACCCCGCCGGAGACCTTGGCCAGCGCCCGGGGGCCCTGGCCGCGGCCGACCAGCGAGTACGCCATCCGGGAGGCGCCGTAGATGTTGGCGTTCATCGCGGAGAGCAGCGCGATCAGCACCACCACCTCCATGATCGTCCCGGCGCCGGTCACCCCGAGGTGCCGCAGCACGGTGACGTACGGGCCGTCGGTGACCACCGCCGGGTCCTTCCAGGAGACCAGGGTGACGACCAGGGCCATCGAGCCGATGTAGAAGATCGCGATCCGCCACACCGCCGTGCGCACCGCGTTGGCGACGTTCTTGCGGGGGTCGTCGGACTCGGCGGCGGCGATGGTGACGGTCTCCAGCCCGCCGTAGGCGAAGACGGAGGCGAGTAGGCCGACGATCAGCCCGCTGACCCCGGTGGGCAGGAAGCCGCCCTGGCCGGTCAGGTTGGTCGTGCCGGGGGCGCCGGGGCCGATCACCCCGGCGATGCCGAGGCCGCCGAGGACCAGGAAGGCGATGATCGCGGCGACCTTGATGGCGGCGAACCAGAACTCGAACTCGCCGAAGTTCTTCACCGCGGTCAGGTTGCTGGCGCAGAAGAAGACCATGAACAGGCCGACCCAGACCCAGGAGGAGACGCCCGGCACCCAGCCGTTGACGATCTTCCCGGCGGCGGTGGCCTCGGCGGCGACGCCGCAGCAGAGCATCACCCAGTACATCCAGCCGGCCGTGATCCCGGCCCAGGGGCCGATCTCCTTCTCGGCGTGCACCGAGAACGATCCGGAGGCGGGGCGGGCGGCCGACATCTCGCCGAGCATCCGCATGATCAGCATGACCAGCAGGCCGGAGAGGGTGAACGCCAGGATGATCGCCGGACCGGCGGCCGCGATGCCGGCGCCGGAGCCGACGAACAGGCCCGCGCCGATCACCCCGCCCAGCGCGATCATCGACAGGTGGCGCTGCTTGAGGCCGTGCGCGAGCTGCTGGCCGGTGGCCGGGGCACCGTCGGCGTCGGTGGTCCCGGACGCCTTGGGCGCGGAGGTGGGGGCCATAGGGCTGGATCCAGACTGTGCGGAATGCGGCATGAGCTGTCCAATATCCGGCGACACCTCTGTTCATGCCAAGAGCGGGGACCTCGGGCCCACCATGCGGACCACGCGGTGACGAGGCGGGGTCGACCGGTGACACAGCGTCGTTATGGGCTGAAATGGGCCGGTTCCGACAACGGCCGAGGGCGGGGCTTTGTCCGAAACCGTGGCGGTGGCGTAGTGGATCACCACGTAGGTTCACAGGTGTTCACTCACCTGAGCACCCCACAGGAGACCCCCGATGGCCACTGCCACCACCCCGATACCGCGCCGCGCCGTCCTCGCCGACCTGCTGCCCGCCGCCACCACCCGCCTCGGCGCCCAGGCCCGCGACCTGGCCCTGGTGGCCGGCGGCGCCGCCCTGACCGGCGTGGCCGCCCAGCTGTCGGTGAACGTCCCCGGCTCGCCGGTGCCGGTCACCGGCCAGACCTTCGCCGCCCTGCTGGTCGGCACCGCGCTCGGCGCCCGCCGCGGCATCGCCTCGCTCGCCCTCTACCTGCTGGCCGGCCTGGCGGGGATGCCCTGGTTCGCCGAGGGCACCTCCGGCTGGACGATGCCCTCGCTCGGCTACGTGCTCGGCTTCGTCCTGGCGGCCGGCCTGACCGGCGAGCTGGCCCGCCGCGGTGCCGACCGGAGCCCGGTGAACACCGCCGTCACCATGGTCCTCGGCAGCCTCGCCATCTACGCGGTCGGCGTCCCGTACCTGGCCCTGTCGCTGCACGTCCCGCTCGCCCGGGCGGCCGAGCTCGGCCTCTACCCGTACCTGGTCGGCGACGCCCTGAAGGCCGTCCTCGCCGCCGGGGCCCTGCCGCTGGTCTGGAAGCTCGCCGCGAAGCGGTGAGCCCCCTGCCGGGCCCGGGCGCACGCGCATGCCACACTCATGGCATGCGCGTGTACCTGGGCTCAGACCATGCCGGATACGAACTGAAGAACCACCTCGTGGAGTGGCTCAAGGAGGCCGGCCACGAGCCGGTCGACTGCGGGCCGCACATCTACGACGCCGAGGACGACTATCCGCCGTTCTGCCTGCGCGCCGCCGAGCGCACCGCCGCCGACCCGGAGGCGCTGGGCGTCGTCATCGGCGGCTCGGGCAACGGTGAGGCGATCGCCGCCAACAAGGTCAAGGGCGTGCGGGCGGCGCTGGCCTGGAGCGAGCAGACCGCCGGGCTCGGCCGCGAGCACAACAACGCCAACGTGGTCTCCGTCGGCGGCCGCATGCACACGCTGGAGGAGGCCACCAAGTTCGTCGAGGTCTTCCTCAACACCCCCTACAGCGGCGAGCCGCGGCACACCCGCCGGATCGAGATGCTGAGCGAGTACGAGACCACCGGCGAGCTCCCGCCGATCCCGGCCCACCACCCGCAGGGCTGATCCCTCCCCCCGTCCACCCCCCCGTGGGGGGGCGCGCCCCCCCCCCCCCCCCGGCCCCCCCCCCCCCCCCCCCCCCCGGCGGGGGGTAGAGCGCAAAGGCGCCGGGCCCCCCCGACCGGGGGGCGCGGGGGCGGGGGGCCCCC
>NZ_JBHXMU010000003.1:0-202332 GCF_042720685.1 Kitasatospora sp. NPDC058492 | reverse complement strand
GGGCGGGTTTCGGTGACCCCCGGGGTGCGCCGGCCGAGCCGGGCCCCCCCCCCCCCGGGATTACCCCCCCCCCGGCCCACCCCCCCGGCGGCGGCCCCCCCCCCCCCGGCGCCCCCCCGCCGCCGTTCCCGGGCCCGTACGGCTGTGTCATCGGCCACAGGGCCGGGCGCGCCGACGCCGGTGCGCGCGGGGCGCGTGCGCCGCCCGCGTGGTTCGTACGCCCAACCGGCGCACGCCTCCTGACGCCGCGCCCGCCGTCGCGGCAATCGGCCGAAACCGACTGACGGGCCCGCGCCACGGCGCACCCGCTCGTGTCCGGCCCGTCGACGCCGGGCGGTGCCCGTGGATAAGGTCGGGCCCCATGGCTGGCAGACCGCCGGGCGCACCGCCCCAGACGACTGCGACGAGGCCCGGCGCCGCCACGGCGTCCGGACCCGTGACGGCCCGGTTGCGCAGGAGGCTCCGCCGGGTCCGCCGAAGGCTGCGCACGGCCGGTGTCGACTACTTCCGCGGCGGCGCCGCCGACTGGCCGGTGCTCTGCGCCCTCGCCCTGCTCGTCCCGCTGCTGATCCTGCTCAACATCTGGATCCCCGCCTGGGCCCCGCCCACCGCGCTGGTCCTGCCGATCCTGGCCGGCGCGCTGCTGCTGCGCCCCGGCAGCCTGGTGGTGCTGTACGCGCTGGCGGCGCTCGGCCTGTCCGCCGAGTCGGTGATCCACACCGGCCAGCGGGTGGCCAGCGAGAACCCCGAGGCCTACGTCTACGGCGTCACCCCGGGCGCGGCCCTGGTGGTCGGCGCCGCCGGGGTGGGCGGCCTGCTGCTGGCCCAGTTCCGGGCCCGGGTCGGCGTGCCCTGGTGGGGCGGCTCGACCATGCTGTTCGACCTGCGCGAGCGGCTGCGGGTGCAGAGCCGGGTGCCGGAGCTCCCGGACGGCTGGCACGCCGACATGGCGCTGCGCCCGGCCGGCGGGCAGTCCTTCTCCGGGGACTTCGTGGTCGCCGCCCGTACCGGCCCGGGCCAGCGGCTGCTGGAGGTGGTCCTCGCGGACGTCTCCGGCAAGGGCATGGACGCCGGCTCCCGCGCGCTGCTGCTCTCCGGCGCCTTCGGCGGCCTGGTGGGCTCGCTGCCCGCGCACGACTTCCTGCCCGCCGCCAACGGCTACCTGCTGCGCCAGTCCTGGGAGGAGGGCTTCGCGACCGCCGTCCACCTGGTGCTGGACCTGGACACCGGCGAGTACGAGCTGCTGTCGGCCGGGCACCTGCCGGGGATGCAGCGGCTGGCGGGCGCCGGGCGCTGGGAGGTCAAGGAGGCCGAGGGCCCGCTGCTCGGGATCTACGACGGCGCGAAGTTCGACGGGGTGCGCGGCCGGCTGAACCGCGGCGACGTGCTGATGCTGTGCACCGACGGCATGGTCGAGGAGCCGGGCCGGGACCTCTCCGAGGGGATGGACCGGCTGATGGGGGAGGCGGACCGGCTGGTGCCCGGCAGCGGTCCGGGCGCGGGGGCCGGTGCGGCGGCCGCGCTGATCGAGACGGTGGCCCGGGACATCAACGACGACCGCGCGGTCCTGCTGCTCTGGCGCGACTGACGCCCCCTCGCCCCGGCCGTCCGTCACCGGACGGACCGGCACATGCCGCGGGCACCTGCTGTCAAGCCGGGCAGCCGATCTTCGGCCAAATCGGCCGCCCCGTCGGCTGACCGGACCTGCGGCTTCCGTTACCCGTCTCCGGCCGCCTTCCGGCCGCTCAGCGCCGCCCCGGCGACGATTCGTCAGAACGGCTCCGCTATCGTCCCGGTCGGCGGAAACTCGTCTCGCATCGCAGGATATCGGCGTTGGGCTGACTGTCAGACCTTTACGCAATCGGCACGGTCGACCACACTGAGTCCGGGCGGGACTGTTCAGGATTCGGGGGATGGGGGGCGTCACGTGCGGCACGGCAGACAACGTTCGACCGCGCCGGGCTCCCTCGCCGGTGGTGTGCCGGTCGATCCGCGATTCCGCCTCGGGACCGTCGGACAGGCCGGGGTCCGGCTTCGCAGGTGCCGCCGGGCGGCGGCACCACGCTATGAAACGAGGAAGTGAGTCCGGGTGGCACTCTCCGTCTCCGCGCTGGTCCTGTTCGCAATCCTGTGCATCATCTTCATCCGCAACAAGCAGTTGAAGATCGCGCACGGCATCATCGCCGCCCTGTTCGGCTTCATGCTGCACGAGACCACGGTCGCGGGCTCGATCAACTCCCTGCTGGCGAACCTCGCCCACAGCATCTCGGGCATCACCGGCGGCTGACCCGGCCGGGCCGTCCGCGACCCCCGCGAGGGGATCACCGGCCGGCCCGTCTGGCCTCCCGCCAGCGAGCGAACAGTCCCCGGGGGCGGGCCGCCGCCGGGGCGGGGGCGCGCATCGGCGCGGGTGCCGCGGCACCCGCCGCCGCGGCCTGCCCCGGCGCCGCCCGCTCGGCCGTCAACAGCACGAACAGCCGCGCCCAGCACAGTCGTTCGCCCCGCGGCCAGTCCATCGCGCGCAGCGCCGCCGACGCGGCCTCCGACACCTCGCCGTCGACCCGGACCTCGGCGACGTCGTCGCCCGCCTTCCCGCCCAGGAAGAGCTTCACCCCGACCGGCCCCGGCCCGGCCAGCTGCGGCCGCAGCGCGGGCGCGAGCGCCGGCAGCACCCGGTGCTCGGCGAGCCAGCCCGCCAGGTGCTCGTTGCCGAAGCCGAACACCGCCGCCGGCCCCTGGACGGCGTGCCAGCCCGGGAGTTCGGGGTGGTCCGCGTGGTCGGCGTGCACGCCGCGCCCGTCCGTCAGCTCGACCAGCACCGAGGCGGTGGTGGTCGCCCACATCTTCACCGCGTTGGCGAGCTTCTCCTCCTCGGTCTTGCCGAGGCCGGCCGCGCAGTCCCACACCACCGGCGCGTCCGCCCGGCCCAGGTGCAGCACGTAGCCGAGGTCGACGTGGCCGGCGCCGTCGTTCCCGGGGTGCTCGCGCACCGCCACCGCCGTCGTCCCCGGGCCGCGCACCACCTCGCCGTCGGCGCTGAACTCCTGTCCGAGGCGTGCCATCTCCCGGACGACACAGCGCTGTATGACGGCCAGCCGCTCCTGGGGACGCACCGGGACTCCTCCACCTCGGAGCGCGGCGGGTGAGCTCCCGCTCGAACTGCGCTCGAACGCCGCCGAGGCTATCGGCCCGGCAGCCAGGCGGGAAACCGTCCGGCCTCCCCGGTTCTCCGGTCGCGGAAATGTCTGGAATGCACCACTTTGGGAAGCGGAACCGCCCTGTGGCCGCCGGCCGGGGCCCTGCCGCCCGCCTGGAGAGCCCGCATGACCCCCGCCGCCCCGACACCCCCTCCGTCGCTCCTGGCGGCCCCTCCGGCACCCCTTCCGCCCCTCCTGGCGGGCCCGGACGGCTCCGGCCTGGCCGCCGAGATCGAGGCCTACCTCGCCTCGCTGCCCGCCCCCGCGCGCCGCCCGGTGCCGTACGTCTGCCCCCACGGCACCGCCGTGCGGCCGTGGTGCGCCGGCCACCCGGCGCCCCGGGCCACCCTGCTCGACCGGGTGCTGCGCCGCCCGGCCCGCCCGGTGCCGGTCAGCGCCGCCGACCACCTGCGGCTCGCCTCCCGCTACATCGGTGCCCACGGCTGGCTGCAGGGCGCGATGTGGGACGCACGCGGCCGGGTCTGCCTGCTCGGCGCCCAGGCCGCCGTCCTCGCGCACGGCTACGGCACCCCGGCCACCGTGCGCACCGCCCGGGTCCAGCTGATGGAGGTGCTGCACGCGACCGGCCGCCCGGCGCACTCCCCGGACGAGTACAACGACCGCCCCGCCACCAGGGAGGCCGACGTCCACCGGCTGCTCGACCGGGCGGCCGCCCGGGCCGCCCGGCTCGGACTCTGAACCGGCCCTTCCGGCCTCGCGGGGCCGGGTGGACCGCCCGGAAACGCCAACGGCCCCGGTGCGTGGAGACGCACCGGGGCCGGGCCGATGAGCGGGCGACGAGAATCGAACTCGCGTGACTAGTTTGGAAGACTAGGGCTCTACCATTGAGCTACGCCCGCGCGATCCCCCGGTCGTTGTCGGCCGGAAGTTCGGGGGACAGCGTACCTGGTCCGGTCGCTTCCGTGCACACCGGATTCTGCGCGCGCTCCCTCGGACCGCCCCCGAATATGTCGGCGAGCCGCCAGGGCCCGACGTGTACGCTTCCTCTCGGCACCACGGGGTGTGGCGCAGTTTGGTAGCGCGTCCGCTTTGGGAGCGGAAGGCCGTCGGTTCGAATCCGGTCACCCCGACAGTGCGGCAGGGTCTCGTCCACCGTGGCGGGGCCCTGTTCTGTTCGGGCCCGACGGTGGCGCCTGGCGTCCGCCTTTCGTGGTACCGGTAGGATGGGGCGCTGGCGGTAGTCCCTGCGGTGTCAACCCAGGTCAACCGCACGAGGGCGAGGAGTCACTCTCACCGTCCACCCCCCACGGGAGATGCAGCTCCAACCCTTCATCGCCCGTCTCGCCCGACCCATTCGTACGGCCTCGGCCGGCGGCCGGGAACGGCGGAGGCAACCTGACCGCAAGCCCATAGGAGACCTAACCGTGAAGAGCGCCGTCGAGACTCTGAACCCGACCCGGGTTCGACTCACCGTCGAGGTGCCCTTCGAGGAGCTCAAGCCCAGCCTCGACGCGGCGTACAAGAAGATCAACCAGCAGGTCTCGGTCCCGGGCTTCCGCAAGGGCAAGATCCCGAACCGGGTCATCGACCAGCGCTTCGGCCGTGGCGCCGTGCTGGAGGAGGCCGTCAACGACGCCCTCCCGCGCTTCTACACGCAGGCCGTCGACGAGGGCAAGATCGAGGTCCTCGGACAGCCCGACATCACCAACATCGAGGGTGTCGAGAAGCTCGCCGATGGCGGCGACCTGAAGTTCACCGCCGAGGTGGACATCCGTCCGGAGATCACCCTCCCGGACTTCGCCTCCATCGAGGTGACCGTCGACCCGATCGTCGTCTCCGACGAGGACATCGAGAAGTCCCTGGAGCAGCTGCGCGAGCGCTTCTCCTCGGTCAAGGACGTCGAGCGCGCCGCGGCCGCCGGCGACATCGTGGTCGTGGACCTGATCGCCAAGGTCGACGGCGAGGTGCCGGAGGACGGCACCGCCAACGGCGTCAGCTACGAGATCGGCTCGGGCCGCCTGATCGACGGCATCGACGACGCCGTGACCGGCCTGGAGGCCGGTGGCACCGCCACCTTCTCCACCGAGCTCAAGGGTGGCACCCAGGCGGGCCAGACCTCCGAGGTCACCGTCACCGTCACCGCCGTCCAGGAGAAGGAGCTGCCCGAGCTGGACGACGAGTTCGCCCAGCTGGCCAGCGAGTTCGACACCCTGGAGGCCCTGCGCGACGACTCCCGCAAGCGCCTGGAGCGCATGAAGGAGTACGACCAGGCGACCCAGGCCCAGGAGAAGGTGCTGGACGCCCTGCTCGGCCTGGTCGAGATCGAGTTCCCGGAGAAGCTCCTCAAGGACGAGGTCGAGACCCGCAAGCACAACCTGGAGCACCACCAGCTCCAGCCGATGGGCCTCGACATCGACAGCTACCTGGAGACCCAGGGCAAGACCCGCGAGGAGTGGGACGCCGAGATCGAGGAGCAGGCGAAGAAGGGCATCAAGACCCAGTTCGTCCTGGACCAGATCGTCGCCGACGAAGAGCTGGGTGTTAACCAGGAGGAGCTGACCGAGCACCTCATCCGCCGCGCCGCCGGCTCGGGTCTCACCCCGGACCAGTTCGCGCAGCAGGTCGTCCAGGGTGGCCAGGTGCCGCTGCTGGTCGGCGAGGTCGCCCGCGGCAAGGCGCTGGCCACCGTGGTCGAGGCCGCCAAGGTCGTCGACACCGAGGGCAACGAGGTCAACTTCGACGACGAGGACGAGACGGCCGAGACCGTCGAGGCCCCCGCCGCCGAGGAGACCGCCGCCGAGGAGAAGACCGAGGCCTGAGTGCCCCGGTAACCCCTGAGGTCTGCGACGGGCCCGGACGCCGTACGGCGTCCGGGCCCGTCGTCGTCCCCCGGGGCGGACCCGACCCTGCGCTCACAGCGAACAGTTCTGCGTGAGGGATTCTGCGGCCCGGCCTGCGCGTTAGGGTCCTTGGACAGCACCAATCACACCGTGATACCCGGAAGCTGTGCGACATCGTGACGGCCGTGGAGCGACCGTCCAAATCGACTGAGCAGGTGGCTAAGTGACGTTCCCGCAGATGCAGATGCCTGGCCCGATGGCGCCGCACGCCGCCTCTGGTGACGTGCTCGGCGGCCTGGGCGACCAGGTGTACAACCGGCTGCTCAACGAGCGGATCATCTTCCTCGGCCAGCAGGTCGACGACGACATCGCCAACAAGATCACCGCCCAGCTGCTGCTGCTGGCCGCGGACCCGGAAAAGGACATCTTCCTTTACATCAACTCCCCGGGCGGTTCGATCTCGGCGGGCATGGCGATCTACGACACCATGCAGTACATCAAGAACGACGTCGTCACCATCGCGATGGGCATGGCGGCCTCGATGGGCCAGTTCCTGCTGACCGCCGGCGCCAAGGGCAAGCGCTTCTCGCTGCCGAACGCCAACATCCTCATGCACCAGCCGTCCGCCGGCCTCGGCGGCTCCGCCACCGACATCCGCATCCAGGCCGAGCAGCTGCTGCGCACCAAGAAGCGGATGTCCGAGCTGATCGCCTTCCACAGCGGCCAGTCCTTCGAGCAGATCACCAGGGACTCCGACCGCGACCGCTGGTTCACGCCGGAGGAGGCCCTGGAGTACGGCCTGATCGACGCGATCATGCACAGCGCCGCGGACGTTCCCGGCGGCGGCGGCACGGGCGCCTGAGCCTCGGCCCGGCCCACGAGACCACAGCCACAACGCCCCGGAGGACAAGAACCCCCATGATCATCCCCAGCCTGTCGGCCGCCCAGGCCCGCGTCGAGGACATGCGCGCCGAGGGTCGCTACATCGTCCCGCGCTTCGTCGAGCGCACCACGCAGGGCATCCGCGAGTACGACCCGTACGCCAAGCTGTTCGAGGAGCGCATCATCTTCCTCGGCTCGCAGGTCGACGACGTCTCGGCGAACGACATCATGGCGCAGCTGCTGTGCCTGGAGTCGATGGACCCGGACCGCGAGATCCAGATGTACATCAACTCGCCCGGCGGCTCGTTCACGGCCCTGACGGCCATCTACGACACCATGCAGTACGTGAAGCCGGACATCACCACGGTCTGCATGGGCCAGGCGGCCTCCGCCGCGGCCGTGCTGCTCGCCGCCGGCACCCCCGGCAAGCGGATGGCGCTGCCGAACGCCCGCATCCTGATCCACCAGCCGTACACCGAGACCGGCCGCGGCCAGGTGTCCGACCTGGAGATCCAGGCCAAGGAGATCTTCCGGATGCGCGAGCAGCTGGAGCAGATGCTCTCCAAGCACTCCAACAAGCCGGTGGAGCAGGTGCGCGAGGACATCGAGCGCGACAAGATCCTCACCGCCGAGGAGGCCCTGGAGTACGGCCTCGTCGACCAGATCATCTCCACCCGCAAGACCTCGCTGACCTCCTGAGGCCGGCACCCTCCGAGGCGGGGCGCGCATCCTGCGTGCGCGCTCCGCTCCGGGTCGTCGGCGGCCTCCGCAACGGCATCTGTTCGGTATCAATTCGCCCAGGGCGTAGGGCAGACCCGGCGAAGAGGACGGAATCAGGGGCCCGGCAGAGTACCGTCGGATAGCGAGACCGATCGCCGTCGGCGTTGACGGTCCACAGCACCAGGCCCCGGAACTTCTGCGGGGCCCCTGGCGAAGGGGAAGCACCTCGTGGCACGCATCGGAGACGGTGGCGACCTGCTCAAGTGCTCGTTCTGCGGCAAGTCGCAGAAGCAGGTGAAGAAGCTGATCGCCGGCCCAGGCGTGTACATCTGCGACGAGTGCATCGACCTGTGCAACGAGATCATCGAGGAGGAACTCGCCGAGACCTCCGAGGTGCGCTTCGAGGAGCTGCCGAAGCCGCGGGAGATCTACGAGTTCCTGGACCAGTACGTGGTCGGCCAGGACCTCGCCAAGAAGGCGCTGTCGGTGGCGGTCTACAACCACTACAAGCGCGTCCAGGCCGGCGAGGCGGGCCGCAGCGGCGGCAACGGCCGTGAGGACGCCATCGAGCTGGCCAAGTCCAACATCCTGCTGCTGGGCCCCACCGGCTCCGGCAAGACGCTGCTGGCGCAGACCCTGGCCCGGATGCTCAACGTGCCGTTCGCGATCGCGGACGCCACCGCGCTGACCGAGGCCGGGTACGTCGGCGAGGACGTCGAGAACATCCTGCTCAAGCTGATCCAGGCGGCCGACTACGACGTCAAGAAGGCCGAGACCGGGATCATCTACATCGACGAGATCGACAAGGTCGCGCGCAAGAGCGAGAACCCGTCGATCACCCGGGACGTCTCCGGCGAGGGCGTGCAGCAGGCGCTGCTGAAGATCCTGGAGGGCACCACCGCCTCGGTGCCGCCGCAGGGCGGGCGCAAGCACCCGCACCAGGAGTTCATCCAGATCGACACCACCAACGTGCTGTTCATCGTCGGCGGCGCGTTCGCCGGCCTGGAGCGGATCATCGAGGGCCGGGCCGGCGCCAAGGGCATCGGCTTCGGCGCCAACATCCGCTCCAAGCGGGAGTCGGACGCCAGCGACCACTTCCGCCAGGTGATGCCCGAGGACCTGGTGAAGTTCGGCATGATCCCCGAGTTCATCGGCCGGCTGCCGGTGATCACCAGCGTCCACAACCTGGACCGCGAGGCGCTCCTGCAGATCCTCACCGAGCCGAAGAACGCGCTGGTCAAGCAGTACCGCAAGCTCTTCGAACTGGACGGCGTGGAGCTGGAGTTCTCCCGGGACGCGCTGGAGGCGATCGCCGACCAGGCGATCCTGCGCGGCACCGGCGCGCGCGGTCTGCGGGCCATCATGGAGGAGGTGCTGATGTCCGTGATGTACGAGGTGCCCTCGCGTCAGGACGTCGCCCGCGTGGTGGTCACCGGGGACGTGGTCTCCAAGCACGCCATCCCCACTCTCGTCCCGCGCGACATGATCAAGCGCGAGCGGCGCGAGAAGAGCGCCTGACCCGCGTCCGCCGCATCCGCAAGGGCCCCGCACCGACCGGTGCGGGGCCCTTCGGCGTCTCCCGGTGCCGGAGGGTCACCGGCGGTTCCCGGTGGACTACTTGGGGACCTCGGCGACCGCGCGCAGGTCGCGGGTGTCGGCGGCGAGCTTGTCCAGGTCCGGCTGGGCGCTCGGGTCGGCCACCGTCATGACCATCACCAGGCCGCTGCTGTCGGCCCAGGCGCAGATGCCCATCGTGGTCCCGGCCTCGCCCTCGCCGCCGACGACGGTGGCGCACTCCATCGCGCCGCCCTTGGGGCCGGCGTCCACCACGTGCCGGTTGTCGAGCTTGCGACCGGTGGACGCCATGCCCTGGAACGCCTGGTTCAGTTCCTGCTTCGGCGCCAGGACCTTGCCGTAGCCCCCGAACACGACCAGCTGAGGGTCCGACTGCGCGTTCTGGTAGAGGGCGCCCACCCCGGTGGGGCTCCAGTTGCCGTCGCCCTTGCCGAAGCTGGAGGTGAGCCCCTTCTCCAGGGTGTCGGCGACCTGGGGGTCGTCGCTCTGGCGCAGGTCCTTGAACGTGGCCGGCAGGACGATCTTCTGGGTGCCCGCGCTGCTGGCGACGTCGTAGACGAAGTAGGCGAGCGCGCCGCCGCCCAGCAGCACGAAGGCGCCGACGACGCCGAGCACGGTCCAGAGCGTCTTGCGGGACTTGCGCGGCGGCGGCACCGGCGGGTACGCGCCGTACCCGGGGTAGGCGCCCGGCTCGCCGACCGGCGGGTAGCCGGGCGGGGGGCTCTGCGGCGGGATGCCGCCGTAGCCCGGCGGGGCCGGTGGGGGCGGCGGTGCGTCGTGTCCCGGCTGCGGCGGGGGGCCGTAGGGGTTCTGCTCGGTCACGCGAGGCCTCTCTGATGGCGATGCCCGGGTGCCGCCCGGCGCGGCCGGCGGCGGCGGGGAGGTGGTGGTGACGTGGCGGGGCGGTGCCCCGGTTACTTGGCGACGACCATGGCGTCGCGGATCGCCCGGGTCCTGTCCGCGGCCTGGGCCGGGGTGAGGCCCTGGCCGCCGCCGGTCAGGCTGATCTTGCTGAAGGTGATCCGGCCGGTGGTGGACTTGTCCGCCCACACGCAGACCGTGGGCCCGGCCTTGCCCGCGATGACGCTGGCCACGCCGCAGGCGAGCTTCGCCGAGGAGCTGTGGCCGTCCTGCGCCGGGAAGTCCGTCAGCGGTGTGGACCAGGTCAGCCCGCCGCTGTCCTTCTTCGAGTCGTCGATGATCTGGCCGGGGTCGTTGAGCTCCCCGTAGACGCCGACCACGGAGAGCGTGTCGAGCGCGTCGGAGCCCTTGCTGTAGCTGGCCGCCAGCACGTTGAGGTTCTTGCCGAACTTCGCCGCCTCGGGCTTGGCCGGGTCGACGGCCTCCTCCTTGGCCGACTTCTGGGTGTAGCCGTCCGGCAGCGACTGCGGCGCGGAGATCTTGTACTGGCCGCCCTGGTCGTCGCCGAGGAACTTCCACGCGGCGAAACCGCCGCCGCCCAGCACCAGCGCGCCCACGACCAGGCCGACCACCAGGCCGGTCCGGCCCTTCTTCGGCGGCGGCGGGTAGCCCGGCTGGCCCGGCTGGCCGTACGGGGCCTGCGGCGGGTAGCCGTACGGGGGCTGCGGGGCGCCGTACGGCTGCTGCGGGGTGCCGTAGGGCGGCTGGGGAACGCCGTAGGGCTGGCCGTCCTGCGGCGGGTAGCCGTACTGGGGCGGCTGCTGCGGGGCGCCGTAGGGCGGCGGCGGTTGCGGCGGGCCGTACGGGGGCTGACCCCCGTACGGCTGAGGCTGTCCCTGCGGTTGTCCCTGCGGATACTGCTGGCCCTGGCCGTACATCTGCGTCCGTGCTCCCCCGCCGCACCCGCGGCCTGTCGTCGTGTCGTCCCGGGGTCCGTGCGGACACCGGACGAGTGCCCGGGAACGGTACCGTACGGTGTCCTCCGCCGAGCCGTTCGGGCGGGTCGCGTCCGCGCGGAGAAAGCGGTTCGTAACACGGGCCTGCGGTTACGTAAACTGTGCGTCGTGACCGACACGACGAACCAGCACCCCGTGAGCACCTTTGCCGGGGACGAAGCAGCCACTCTCCCGACGACCTACACCCCCGCGGACGTAGAGGGCGAGCTGTACGAGCGCTGGGTAGAGCGTGGCTACTTCACCGCGGACGCCAAGAGCGACAAGCCCCCGTTCACCATCGTCATCCCCCCGCCGAACGTGACCGGCAGCCTGCACCTGGGCCACGCCTTCGAGCACACGCTGATCGACGCGCTGGTCCGCCGCAAGCGGATGCAGGGCTACGAGGCGCTGTGGCAGCCCGGAATGGACCACGCCGGCATCGCCACCCAGAACGTGGTCGAGCGCGAGCTCGCCAAGGAGGGCAAGTCCCGCCACGACCTGGGCCGGGAGGCCTTCGTCGAGCGCGTCTGGAAGTGGAAGGCGGAGTCCGGCGGCCAGATCTCCGGCCAGATGCGTCGCCTGGGCGACGGCGTGGACTGGTCCCGCGAGCGGTTCACCATGGACGAGGGCCTGTCCCAGGCCGTCCAGACCATCTTCAAGAAGCTCTTCGACGACGAGCTGATCTACCGGGCCGAGCGCATCATCAACTGGTGCCCGCGCTGCCTGACCGCCATCTCGGACATCGAGGTGGAGTACCAGGACGACGACGGCGAGCTGGTCTCGATCCGCTACGGCGAGGGCGACGCCTCGATCGTCGTCGCCACCACCCGCGCCGAGACGATGCTGGGCGACACCGCGGTCGCCGTCCACCCGGACGACGAGCGCTACCGCCACCTGGTCGGCACCGAGATCGAGCTGCCGTTGACCGGCCGTCGGATCCCGGTGGTCGCCGACGCCCACGTCGACCCGGAGTTCGGCACCGGCGCCGTCAAGGTGACGCCCGCGCACGACCCGAACGACTTCGAGATCGGCCAGCGGCACGGCCTGCCCTCGGTCGCCGTCATGGACGAGCACGCGGTCATCACCGTGCACGGCCCGTTCCTCGGCCTGGACCGGCTGGAGGCCCGCTCGGCGATCGTCGCCGCGCTGCGCGCCGACGGCCGGATCGTCGCCGAGAAGCGCCCGTACGTCCACTCGGTCGGCCACTGCTCGCGCTGCAAGACCACCATCGAGCCGCGGCTGTCCATGCAGTGGTGGGTCAAGGTCGGCCCGCTCGCGAAGGCCGCCGGCGACGCGGTCCGCGACGGCAAGGTCAAGATCCACCCGCAGGAGATGGAGAAGCGCTACTTCGACTGGGTCGACAACCTGCACGACTGGTGCATCTCGCGCCAGCTGTGGTGGGGCCACCGCATCCCGGTCTGGTACGGCCCGAACGGCGAGGTCGTCTGCGTCGGTCCGGACGAGCAGCCGCCCACCGGCGAGGGCTGGCACCAGGACAACGACGTCCTGGACACCTGGTTCTCCTCCGGGCTGTGGCCGTTCTCCACGCTCGGCTGGCCGGAGCAGACCGAGAGCCTGGCGAAGTTCTACCCGAACTCCGTCCTGGTCACCGGCTACGACATCCTGTTCTTCTGGGTCGCCCGGATGATGATGTTCGGTCTCTACGCGATGGACGGCACCCCGCCGTTCCACACCATCGCGCTGCACGGCATGGTCCGTGACCAGAACGGCAAGAAGATGTCGAAGTCCTTCGGCAACGTGGTCAACCCGCTGGACTGGATGGACAAGTACGGTTCGGACGCGCTGCGCTTCACGCTGGCGCGCGGTGCCAACCCGGGCGTCGACGTGCCGATCGGCGAGGACTGGGTCCAGGCGGCCCGCAACTTCGCCAACAAGATCTGGAACGCCACCCGCTTCGCGCTGATGAACGGCGCCACCGTCGAGGGCCCGCTGCCCGCGCCGGAGGAGCTGACCGCGACCGACCGCTGGATCCTGTCGCGCCTGAACAGCACCGTCGCCGAGGTGGACGCGCTGTACGAGGACTACCAGTTCTCCAAGCTGTCCGAGGCGCTGTACCACTTCGCCTGGGACGAGGTCTTCGACTGGTACGTCGAGCTCTCCAAGACCACCCTGGCCAAGGGCGGCCCGCAGGCCGACGCCGCGCGCCGGGTGCTCGGCGAGGTCCTGGACGTCACGCTGCGGCTGCTGCACCCGATCGTGCCCTTCGTCACCGACACCCTGTGGACCACGCTCACCGGCGCCGAGTCGCTGGTCATCGCGGACTGGCCGACGGACAGCGGCTACCGCGACGCCGAGGCCGAGGCCGAGATCGCCACGCTGCAGCAGGTGGTCACCGAGGTCCGCCGGTTCCGCTCGGACCAGGGCCTCAAGCCGGGCCAGCGCGTCCCGGCGAAGCTGGAGCTGGACGGCACCGTGCTGGCCGTCCACGAGGACGCGATCCGCTCGCTGCTGCGGCTGACCGTCCCCGAGGAGGGCTTCGCGGCCACCGCCTCGCTCCCGGTCGCCGGCGCCACCGTCGCGCTCGACCTCTCCGGCACCATCGACGTCGCGGCGGAGCGCAAGCGCCTCGCCAAGGACCTCGCGGCCGCCGAGAAGGAGAAGGCGCAGACCACGGCCAAGCTCGGCAACGAGGCGTTCCTCGCCAAGGCGCCGGACGAGGTGGTCGCCAAGATCCGGGGCCGCCAGGAGGCCGCCGAGGCCGACATCGCCCGGATCACCGCCCAGCTCGCGGCGCTGCCGCAGGGCTGAGCCCGCACCGGTCCGTGAGGGGCCGCACTCCGCGACGCGCGGGGTGCGGCCCCTCCGGCGTTTCCGGGCGGCTCGGCCGGTCGCGGCGGCGGTGTTCTTTTTGCTACGCCTAATAGCCCATCAACATTGCTCCCTTCCGGCGAATATTCATCCTGGACCGGGTGAGGTCCTATTCCTTCCGAATTCATTCCGGTCTTGCCCGCGCGGGTTCGCGGAAGTTTGCAGGTCGGATGTGTACGGTGTGCACGGAGTTTCTGACGGGTGTTTCTGCTGAGCGTTCCTGCTGAGCCGACGGACGGGAGGGCATGGCGTGGTGGTGACCGAGGAATTGGCCGACGAACTTCCTGCCGAGGCGGTGGAGGAGGCCAAGGCCAGGGCGGCGACCCTGCTGCTGGCGTTCCGCCACGGCAACCAGCTCGCCTTCGACCACGAGCTGGACCTGCTCCTCGCCGAGCGCGCCGAGCGCGAGGTGACCACCCTGCTCGCCTGGATCGCCGCCGAGGCCGTCCGCAAGGCGTACGCGCCCGAGGTCGGCGACCGGGTGCTGCGGGCGATGGCCCGGCGCGCCCCGGCCGACAACGGCGCGGTCGCGGTGGACGAGGAGAGCGCGGACGCCGCCCGGCTGATCGAGGCGGTGGCCGCCGGCGAGGTGGCCGAGGTGCGCGGCCTGGTCGCCTCGACCGCCGACACCACCTTCCTGCTCGGCGGTCTGCTCCAGGGCGTCGCGATGATGCTGCCGCTGCTGCCCGAGGGCGAACTGGCCGAGATCACGGCCGAGTTGCGCCGCCGGCACGGCGGGCCCGCGGCCCACGTCCCGGAGGCCCGGGCCGGGGTCTGAACCCCGGTCCGGGGAGGGGCGTCACGGCATGGCGTGCAGGTGCGCGCCGATGGTGCCCGCGACGGGGCTGCCCGCCTTGGCGTCCCAGTTGGTCGACCAGGTCATCGCCCCGCCGATGCCCGGCCAGGTGGTGTCGGGCTTGTAGCTGCCGCAGTTGGTGCCGGCGGCCAGGCAGCCCAGCGCGTTGTCGACCACGCTCGGGCTGACGTACCCGCCGCCCGCCGCGCTGGTGGAGGCCGGCACCCCGAGCCCCACCTGGTCGGGCCGCAGCCCGCCCTTGAGCTGGATGCAGGCCAGCCCGGTGAGGAAGTCCTCGGTGCCCTGCGAGTAGACGTTGCCGTCGCAGCCGTTCATCGCACCGGAGTTGTAGTACTGCATGTTGACGATGGTGAGGATGTCCTTCACGTTCAGCGCCAGCTTGAAGTACTCCATGCCGGTCGACTGCATGTCGATGGTCTGCGGCGCCATGGTGAGGACGAACCCGCTGCCGCTCTTCGCCGCCAGCGAGTGCAGCGCCTGGCCGAGGTAGACGGCGTTGACGCCGTTCTCCAGGTCGATGTCGATCCCGTCGAAGCCGTAGCCCTGCATCAGCGCCCGGGCGGTGCCGGCGAAGTTGGCCGCCGAGGTCGGGTCGCTCACCGACACCGTGCCGTTCTGCCCGCCGACCGAGAGCACCACCTTCTTGCCGGCCGCCCGCTTGGCCGCGATGTCGGCCTTGAACTGGGCGTCGGTGTAGCCGCCGAGGCGGGAGGAGAGGGCGGGGTCCAGGGTGAAGCCCAGCCCGCCCGGTGTGGTGGTGGCGTCGGCGAAGGAGACCGCGATGATGTCGTAGGCGGCCGGGACGTCGCCGATCCGCTGGACGGTGGCGCCGTTGTCGAAGTTCTGCCAGTAGCCGGTCAGGATGTGCTTGGGCAGGCCGGGCGGCTTGCCGGTCGAGGTGGCGGTGGGGCTGCCGGTGCCGGTGTCCGTGGGGGAGGGGCTGCCGGTGCCGGTGGGGCTCGGGGACGTGGTGGCGGTCGGGCTCTGGGAGGGCTGCGGGCCGCCCGGGCCGATCAGTGAGACGTCGTCGGCGAGGAAGGCGGGCTGCCCGTACCAGCCGTGCAGGTAGACGGTGACGCTGGTGGTGCCCGGGCCGGTGGTGAAGCCGGTGCTCAGCTGGGCCCAGCCGGTGGAGTTCGTCCAGGTGCCGGGGTCGGTGCCGCCGGTGCCGCGGGCACCCAGGTAGACGTACGAGCCCTGGACCCAGGAGCTCAGCGTGTACGTCGAGGAGGGCTGCACGGCGACGGTCTGGGTGCACTCGCCGGTGTCGCCCGAGCCGGGGGTGGACTGCAGGGCGTAGCGGCCGGAGTGCGCGGTCGTGCTCTGGACGGCGCCGTTGCCACAGGACCAGCCGGACAGCGTGCCGGTCTCGAAGCCGCCGTTGGTGATCAGGTCGGGGTCGGCGGCCTGGGCGCCGGTGCCGGTGGCGAGGGCGAGCCCGCTCAGGCCGAGGGCGACGGCGCAGGCCCCGGCGATCAGGGTGTGGGCGGCGCGTGGGCGCCGGTGTCGGGCAGGTGGCATGACTCCATCTCCTGTGGGGGAGGCCCGGCGGCGCGCCTGAGTGGTGGGGGTGGAGCGCCGTCCGGGGTGTCGATGGTGCGCGTGCGGGAGCTACCGACAACTCAAGTCCCTGTCGGGGAAGGAGACTTGACTCACAAGGTGGAGTAGACCAATCCGGCTGTCAAGAGGGCGCTAGGCGGCCGACGGCCGTGCCGTGGAGTCGGTTGCTGCGGTACCGACTGCTCCGGGCTGGGCCGGCTCGGCGACCGCGGCGGCGACCGCGGCGGTGAGCGCGGCGATCCGCGCCGAGGCCAGGCCGTCGCCGTACGGGCTCGGGGTGGCCGCGAGCCGGGCGAGCCGCTCGGGGGTGTCGGCCAGCCAGGCCCGGGCCAGCTCGCCCAGGTCCTCGTCGGGGCCCACCAGTGCGGCGAAGCCCGCCGCCACCGCCTCCGGACGCTCGGTGGAGCGGCGCACCACCAGCAGTGGGCGGCCGAGCACGGTGCACTCCTCCTGCACGCCGCCGGAGTCGGAGACCAGCAGCGCGGCGTGGCTCGCCAGACCCAGGAAGTCGGCGTACCCGACCGGCCCGGTGACGGCCAGGCGCTCCAGCAGGGCGTCCAGTGCGAAGCGCTCGACGGCGGCCCGGGTGCGCGGGTGCATCGGGAACAGCACCGGGGTGCCCGCCCGGGCGATCCGGTCCAGTTCGGCCAGCACGGCGCCCAGCGCCTCGGCGGTGTCGGTGTTCTCCGGGCGGTGCACGGTGGCCAGCACGTAGCCGTCCGGGCGCAGCCCGTGCGCGGCGAGCAGCGCGGCGCGGTCGGCCGCGGCCGGCAGCTGACGGCGGACCACCTCGACGACGGTGTTGCCGGTGAGCGCGATCCGCTCCTCGGCGAGGGCCTCGGCGCGCAGGTTGGCGACGTTGTCCCCGGTGGCGGCGCAGAGCAGGTCGGAGACGTGGTCGACCATCACCCGGTTGTGCTCCTCGGGCATCGCCCGGTCGAAGCTGCGCAGCCCGGCCTCGACGTGCACCAGCGGGATCTCCCGGGCGTTGGCGGCCAGCGCCCCGGCGAGGGTGGCGTTGGTGTCGCCCTGGACGACGACGGCGGCGGGGCGGTCCTCGGCGAAGGCGGCGTCCAGCTGGCCGAGGGACTGGGCGATCTGGCCGGCCCGGGGGCGCCCGCCGACGCCGGTGAGCAGCTCGGGGCGGGGCAGGTCGAGGTCGCGCAGGAAGCGGCCGGACATCGCCTCGTCCCAGTGCTGGCCGGTGTGCACCAGGCGGGTGGCGTCGCCGAGTTCGTGGATCAGCGGGGCGAGCTTGACCAGTTCGGGGCGGGTGCCCAGGACGACGGCGACGCTGGCGGGGGGAAGGCACATGCTCATGGGGAGGCTCCGAGGGGGTGGGGCAGCTCAGGGCTCGGGCGCGGGGCTCAGGCGCGGGGCTCAGGACTGAGGCTCAGGACTCAAGGGCGGTGGGGGAGCCGAGGGCGACCTTCTCGGCGTTGCGCCGGGTCTTGGCCCAGCCGTTGCGGCCGAGCAGCATCCGGGCGGCGGCCCGGGTGGCGACCACGAAGAGGTGGTAGGCGTAGAGCCAGATCAGGACGCCCCAGAGCAGTCCGGTGAGCCGGCCGCGGTCGGGGTGGACGAGCCGGCGGTAGGCGAAGCCCCAGAACACCATCGGCAGGGTGGCGACCGCGAAGGCGAGCAGCATCCACGGGCCGAACCTGACGTGGAAGTCGGCGGTCTCGGCGGGGAAGAGCACCAGCCCGGCCGCCGTGATCCCGAGCGAGAGCGGGAACAGCAGGACCAGCAGCACGCAGACGACGGGCTGCAGGAAGGTGTACAGCACCTCGGCCTTGCCGGACCAGGTGTAGAAGGGGGAGCGCAGCACCCGGCCGGTGTAGCGCAGGCACTGCATGTTGCCCTGGGCCCAGCGGGTGCGCTGGGTGAGGAAGCGGCGCAGCGAGATCAGGCCCTCCTGGGAGACCTGGGTCTCGGTGACGTGGGTGAGCCGCCAGCCGGCCA
This sequence comes from Kitasatospora sp. NPDC058492, assembly GCF_042720685.1. Classification (NCBI taxonomy): domain Bacteria; kingdom Bacillati; phylum Actinomycetota; class Actinomycetes; order Kitasatosporales; family Streptomycetaceae; genus Kitasatospora; species Kitasatospora sp. NPDC058492. Next base: position 184,133 of record NZ_JBHXMU010000003.1, on the reverse strand, counting down.
GGCGCAGGTCGAGGCCGGACTCGTAGTCCTCCAGCAGGGCGCGCTCGGGCCAGGGGCGGCCGGCCCGGCCCTCCTCGGCGGTGAGCGAGTCGAGGGCGGTGAGGCGGGCGAACTGGCCGTTCCCGCCGAGGCCGACGCTGCCGGTGCGGCGGCGCAGCAGCTGCATGCCGGCGTTGTTGGCCTGGAACTCGACGTCCTGCATCCGGACCAGGGCGCGGGCGAACGCGTTGGCGGCCCGGCCGCGGCCGGGCAGCGGGAGTTCGTCGTCGGCGTTGCGCATCCGCACGCCGATCTGGACGGCGCCGGTGTCGGGGCGGCCGAGCGCCTTGCCGTTGCAGACCTGGGGGAGGGTGCCGGGGTCGAGCCGTCCGTCGGCGTCGACGACGCCGATCACCACGCGGGAGCGGTCGGTGTCCTCGGGCAGCCAGGCGGTGATCTCGCGGTAGGCGGCGTTGAGGGCGGCGCCCTTGCCGATCCGGGCGTGCGGGCGGCGGCGCTGGACGAGGTGGACGCGGTCGTCGTGGGCCGCGGCGGCGAGGACGAGGTCGCGGGTGGCGTCCTCGCTGTCGTCGTCGATCACCCACAGGTGGGCCTCGGGCGCACTGGCGCGCAGGCCGGCCAGGGTCTGGGTGACCACGGCCTCCTCGTCGCGGCAGGGGATCACCAGGTGCCACTGGAAGGCGGCCGGGTCGCCGGGCTCGGCGGGCCGGTTGTGCCGGAAGGCGTGCCGGGAGCCGGCCCAGTACAGGAGGAAGCGTCCGAAGACGAAGGCCATGTAGCCGACGAGCGCCAGTGAGACCAGTCCGGCGAACCAGACGACGGCGTCCTGGCGGAGCACGATCCAGTCGTGCAGAGCGTCGGGCATGGCGTAGTACTCCTCGTGATCAAAGGCGGCGCGGCTCCAGGGGGTGCGAATCGATGCTTCGTCGCGGTTCAAATTCGCCAAAGAGATAGTAAAGGGGGCAAATTGGAAACTCCGACCAAAGTGGTCGTTCTCACCCCGTGAGGACGGCCCGCCAACCCTCCGTAGACTGTGGTCGTGAGCGACAAGGCCGACCCGAACCCGTACACCCTCCGCCCCGCCGACGGCGACACCGACGACACCCTGCGCGATGTCGAGGTGGAGCTCTCCAAGCGCTGGCCGGAGAACAAGCTGGAGCCCTCGCTCGACCGGATCGAGGCGCTGATGGACATCCTGGGCCAGCCCCAGCGGTCCTTCCCCTCCATCCACATCACCGGGACCAACGGCAAGACCTCCACCGCCCGGATGATCGAGCAGCTGCTCAACACCTTCGAACTGCGCACGGGCCGCTACACCAGCCCGCACGTGGAGAGCGTCACCGAGCGGATCACCCTGGACGGCGCCCCGATCACCCCCGAGCGCTTCGTCGAGGTCTACCGCGACATCGAGCCGTACGTGCAGATGGTCGACGCGGCGCAGCCGGTGCCGATGTCCTTCTTCGAGGTGCTGACCGGCATGGCCTACGCCGCCTTCGCCGACGCCCCCGTGGACGTCGCCGTGGTCGAGGTCGGCATGGGCGGCTCCTGGGACGCCACCAACGTCATCGACGCCGCCGTCGCCGTGATCACCCCGATCGGGCTGGACCACACCGACAAGCTCGGCGAGACCACCGGCGAGATCGCGGTCGAGAAGTCCGGGATCATCAAGTCCGGTGCCGTCGCCGTCGTCGCCCAGCAGCAGCTGGACGCCGCCCAGAACATCCTGCGGCGCGCCGTCGAGGTCGACGCCACGGTGGCCCGCGAGGGCATGGAGTTCGGTGTGATCCGCCGTGAGCTCGGCGTCGGCGGCCAGCTGGTGACGCTGCGCGGGCTCGGCGGCGAGGAGTACGAGGACGTCTTCATCCCGCTGCACGGCGAGCACCAGGCGCACAACGCGGTGCTGGCGCTGGCCGCGGTCGAGGCCTTCTTCGGCGTCGGCGGCGCCCGCGGCGGGCAGCTCGACGTGGACAAGGTCCGCCAGGCCTTCTCCGGCGTCTCCTCGCCCGGCCGCCTGGAGGTCGTCCGCCGCAGCCCCACGATCATCCTGGACGCCGCGCACAACCCGCACGGCGCCCGCGCCACCGTCGCCGCCCTCGGCGAGTCCTTCGGCTTCACCCGGCTCGTCGGCGTGATCGGCACCTCCGGGGACAAGGACGTGGCCGGCGTGCTGGAGGCCTTCGAGCCGGTCCTCGCCGAGGTCGTCATCACCCAGAACTCCACCCACCGCGCGATGGACGTCGACGAGTTGGCGGCGCTGGCCGTCGACATCTTCGGCGAGGACCGCGTCCAGGTCGAGCCCCGGCTCGACGACGCCATCGCGGCCGCCGTCACCCTCGCCGAGGAGGAGGGCGACCTCGGCGGCGCCGGGGTGCTGGTCACCGGTTCGGTCATCACGGTGGGCGAGGCCCGCCTGCTGCTCGGGAGGAAGTGACATGAGGACCCTCTGCTCCTCGACCCTGATCGGCGAGGCTCTCCTGGCCATGTTCGCCGCGCTGGTCGCGATGCAGCTGTCGAGCGTCTCCACGGCCACGATCTGGATCGTCACCGGGATCGTCATGGCGCTGTGCATCGCGCTCTGCGGCATGATCAACCGCCCTGGTGCGGTGGCCGTCGGCTGGGCGCTGCAGATCGGCCTGATCGCCAGCGGCTTCATCCTGCCGACCATGTTCGGCCTCGGTGTGGTCTTCGCCGGCCTGTGGTGGTGCTCGGTGCACTACGGCCGCAAGGTGGACGAGTTCAAGGCCGCCCGGGCCGCCGCCGAGGCGGCCGCCGTACCGGTCTAGGGCCCGGACCGGCGGGCCGACACGCCGCACACGCAAGGTAATCTCTGCCGTGTCGGCTCCCGCCCGTCGGCCCGACTGCCTTGCCGTACCGAATCCCCAGGAGACGCACCGTGTCCCAGCGCACTCTCGTCCTGCTCAAGCCCGACGCCGTCCAGCGTGGCCTGGCCGGCGAGATCATCAGCCGCATCGAGCGCAAGGCCGGCTGGCGGCTCACCGCCGTCGAGCTGCGCACCTTCGACCGGGCGACGCTGGAGCAGCACTACGCGGAGCACGTCGGCCGCCCGTTCTACGAGCCGCTGCTGGAGTTCATGACCTCCGGTCCGTCGATCGCCCTGATCGTCGAGGGCGAGGAGGTCGTCCGCGGCATCCGGATGCTGGCCGGTGCGACCAACCCGCTGGAGGCCGGGGCCGGCACCATCCGCGGCGACTACGCGACGATCACCCGCGAGAACCTGATCCACGCCTCGGACTCCCCGGAGTCGGCCGAGCGCGAGATCAAGATCTTCTTCCCGGCGCACGCCTGAGTCCAGCCGGGCGACACGCCCGAGGGACCTTGGCACTGCCCCGGTCGGGACCATTGGCCCGGCCGGGGCACTTTTATCGTGAAATAAGCAACCAGAGGTGCCGACACGGCGTCCCAATGCCCGGAGAAGCGAACACGCTCCGGACAATGGACGGTATGCCCCGCATCGACGTCCGTGCCGCGCCGCGTGACTACGATGGACGCGACTCAAGGGCCCGGTAAGGCAGCTCAGCTGGCTCCGCCCGAGCGTGGGCGCGCTCTCGTCCAACCCCCCTATGAACTCCGAGCCCGGGAAGGCAACCACACCCCATGGCGAGCAACCTGTCGTTCATCGGCCGCGACTTGGCGATCGACCTTGGAACTGCCAACACGCTGGTGTACGTCAGGGGCAAGGGGATCGTCCTCAACGAGCCGTCCGTCGTCGCGGTGAACACCAACACCGGCGGCATCCTGGCGGTCGGTGCCGAGGCGAAGAAGATGATCGGCCGGACGCCGGGCAACATCGTCGCCATCCGCCCGCTCAAGGACGGCGTGATCGCCGACTTCGAGATCACCGAGCGGATGCTCCGCTACTTCATCCTCAAGATCCACCGCCGCCGCTACCTCGCCCGCCCCCGGGTCGTGGTCTGCGTGCCCTCCGGCATCACCGGAGTCGAGCGCCGCGCCGTGATCGAGGCCTCCTCGCAGGCCGGCGCCCGCCAGGTGCACATCATCGAGGAGCCGATGGCCGCCGCCATCGGCGCCGGGCTGCCCGTCCACGAGGCCACCGGCAACATGGTCGTCGACATCGGCGGCGGCACCACCGAGGTCGCGGTCATCTCCCTCGGCGGCATCGTCACCGCCCAGTCCATCCGGGTCGCCGGCGACGAGCTGGACAACGCGATCGTCCAGCACATCAAGAAGGAGTACTCGCTGCTCCTCGGCGAGCGCAGCGCCGAGCAGATCAAGATGAGCATCGGCAGCGCCTTCGGCCTGGAGGGCGAGAAGGACGAGCACGCCGAGATCCGCGGCCGCGACCTGGTCAGCGGCCTGCCCAAGACCGTGGTCATCTCCGCCGCCGAGGTCCGCGAGGCCATCGACGAGCCGGTCAACTCGATCATCGACGCCGTGAAGACCACCCTCGACCAGTGCCCGCCCGAGCTGGCCGGCGACGTGATGGACCGCGGCATCGTGCTCACCGGCGGCGGCGCCCTGCTGCGCGGCCTCGACGAGCGGCTGCGCCGCGAGACCGGCATGCCGATCCACATCGCCGAGAACCCGCTCGACTCGGTCGCGCTCGGCTCCGGCAAGTGCGTCGAGGAGTTCGAGGCGCTCCAGCAGGTACTGGACGCCTCCCCGCGCCGTTAGCACCACCGAGACATCCGACACTCAACTGAACGGGCTGCCGCCCGGGCCCCACAGCCCGGGCGGCCGACCAGGTACGAAGGGGCAGTACCAGCACCGTGAGGGACACACGAGAGAGCCGGCTGCTGCTCATCCTGCTGGTGGCCGTCGCCTTCGCACTCGTCACCGTGGACATCAAGGGCGGTGAGAGCTCCCCCCTCGGCGGTGCCCGACACGCCGCCGCCAGCGTCCTCGGCCCGGTCGAGCGCGGCGCCGCCACCGTCGTCGACCCGGTCGCCGACACCGTCCGGGCCTTCCGCGACGCCGCCTCCAACAACGGCCGCACCGACGAGCTCGCCCGCGAGAACACCGAACTGCGGCAGAAGCTCGCCTCCTCCGACATGGCCACCGGGCGCACCAAGCAGCTCGACGACCTGCTGCGCACCGCCGGCGCCGGCGGCTACACCGTCAAGGCCGCCCAGGTCATCGCGATCGGCCCCGCCCAGGGCTTCTCCTGGACCATCACCATCGACGCCGGCAGCGACGACGGCCTCACCCGCGACATGACGGTGATCAACGGTCAGGGCCTGGTCGGCCGGATCACCACCGTCGCCCCGACCACCGCCACCGTGCTGCTCGCCTCCGACCCCGGCTTCTCGGCCGGCACCCGGCTGGAGGCCTCCGGCGAGATCGGCTTCGCCTCCGGCGGCGGCACCAGCCCGATGAAGGTCTCGCTGCTCAACGGCAAGGCCCAGGTCAAGGCCGGCGACCGGCTGGTCACCTTCGGCTCGCAGAGCGGCCGCCCGTTCGTGCCCGGCGTGCCGGTCGGCAAGGTCGTCGAGGTCGAGGCCACCCCGGGCCAGCTGACCAAGACCATCCTGGTCGAGCCCTTCGTCCAGTTCACCCGGCTGGACCTGGTCGGCGTGGTGGTCGTGCCGCCGCGCGCCGACCCGCGCGACGCCGTCCTGCCGCCGGCCCCCGCCCAGACCCCGGCCGCCCCGGCCCAGACCCCGGCCGCGCCCGCCGCCCCGCCCGCCAAGCCCACTGGGGGGAACTGAGCCATGCGCCTCGCCCGCATCCCCGTCTCCGCCGGCCTGATCCTGCTCGGCCTGATCCTCCAGGTCAGCGTCTTCGGACGGCTCCAGCTCCCGGGGGCCACCCCGGACATACTGCTGCTCGTCGTGGTCGGCCTGGCCATGGTCTACGGGCCGTCCGGCGGCTGCGTGGTCGGCTTCTCGGCCGGCCTGCTGGCCGACCTCGCGCCGCCCTCCGACCACGCGATCGGCCGCTACGCGCTGGTGCTCTGCCTGATGGGCTACGCCGCCGGGCTGCTGCGCCCGGACCACGGCCGCCAGCGGTCGGTGTCCAGCGCGCTGATGGTGGTGGCCGCCGCGGCGGTCGCCTCCACCCTGCTGTACGCGATGGTCGGCGCCCTGGTCGGCGACACCGCGGCCCGGCACGTCGGCCTCGGCGGCCTGGTGGTCAGCGCCCTGCTGTACGACGTGCTGCTGGCGCCGTTCGTGGTGCCGCTGGTGATGCTGGTCGGCCGCCGCTTCGGGCGCGACCCGGTGACCGCGGCCACCGATGACGACCAGGGCGGCTCCGGCCTGGGCACGCTGGCCCGCTACCGCACCACGCGCGAGGCCTCGTCCGGCCCGTCCTACAAGAAGCGGCGCATGCCCGGCTTCGTCCGGCGCCCGTAACCGGCCCGGCCCCCGACCTCCCGACTTCCCGCATCCTGGAGCGCACGAGACGTGAGCAACATCCCCGAGACCGGCCGTACCCGGCGGGTGACGATCCGTCTGGTGGTGCTGCAGATCCTGGTCCTGTCGCTGCTCGCCACCCTCGGCGGACGGCTGTGGTACCTGCAGATCCGCAACGCCAGCGTCTACACCGCCAAGGCGACCGGCAACCACATCCGCGAGGTGGTCGAACCGGCCGTCCGCGGCGAGATCCTGGACGCCTCCGGGCGGATCCTGGCCGGCAACGAGGCCCGGCTGGTGGTCTCGGTCAGCCGCACCTCGCTGCTGCAGCAGAAGGACGGCGGCAAGGCGGTGCTCGGCCGGCTGGCCGAGGTGCTGGGGATGCCCGCCAAGGACGTGCAGGAGAAGACCCGGCTCTGCGACGCCAAGACCCCGCAGCCCTGCTGGAACGGCTCGCCCTACCAGCCGATCCCGGTCACCAAGGAGGCGACCACCCAGCAGGCGATGCAGATAATGGAGCGCCGAGAGGACTTCCCCGGGGTCACCGCGCAGCCCACCGCCGTGCGCCGCTACACCGGCGCCGAGGGCGCCAACATGGCGCAGGTGCTCGGCTACCTCTCGCCGGTCACCGACGAGGAGGTCAGCAAGACCGCCTCCAAGGCCGGCCTGGACCGCTACCTGCCGGCCGACCAGATCGGCCGGGCCGGCCTGGAGTCGGTGTACGACCGCGACCTGCGCGGCACCGCCGGCATCACCCAGCTGGAGGTGGACAACCTCGGCCGGGTGATCGGCACCGCCGGCACCGCCGCCCCGCAGACCGGCAACAACCTGGTCACCAGCATCGACGCCCGGGTGCAGAAGGTGGTCGAGGACAACCTGGCGCAGGCCATGGCCGACGCCCGGAAGACCTTCGACAAGGTCACCAACCGCAACTACGAGGCCGACTCCGGCGCCGCCGTGGTGATGGACGTCCACACCGGCCGGATCGTCGCGATGTCCAGTGCGCCGACCTACGACCCCAACCTCTGGGTGGGCGGCATCACCGGCAAGGACTACCAGTCGCTGACCAGCAAGGACTCCAACTTCCCGCTGCTGAACCGGGCCATACAGGGTCAGTCCGCCCCCGGCTCGACCTTCAAGGTCGTCTCCACCACCGCCGCCGTCGAGGCCGGCTACTCGCTGGACGGGACGTACGCGTGCCCGAAGAGCATGACCATCGGCGGCCGCGAGTTCAAGAACTTCGAGAGCGAGAACTTCGGCTCCATCTCCCTGGAGAAGGCGCTGGAGGTCTCCTGCGACACCGTCTTCTACGGCCTGGCGTACGACCAGTGGATGAAGGACGGCGGCATCAAGCCGAAGAAGGAGCCGGGCGACTGGTTCTTCAAGACCGCCCACCAGTTCGGCCTCGGCGCCAAGACCGGCATCGACCTGCCCAGCGAGGTCACCGGCCGGGTGCCGGACCGGCAGTGGAAGCAGTCCTTCTACGACAACAACAAGGACGCCTGGTGCGCGCAGGCGCAGAAGGGCGGCACCAGCTTCTCCGACCAGATCGCCAAGGAGAACTGCGTCGACGGCTACCAGATGCGCGCCGGTGACGCCGTCAACTTCGCGATCGGCCAGGGCGACACGCTCGTCACCCCGGTCCAGATGGCCCGGATCTACTCGGCGCTGGCCAACGGCGGCACCTTCTACCGGCCGACCGTCGCCAAGGCGGTGATAAGCCCGAGCGGGGACCTCGTCCGCGAGATCGCCCCGCACGAGGACGGCAAGTTCCCCGGCTCCCAGAAGCTGCTGAGCTACATCGACCAGGCCACCGCGGGCGTCATCACCGGCGGTACCGCCGCCTGGAAGTTCTCCGGCGCCGGCTGGCCGCAGAACAAGATCGAGCTGCACGCCAAGACCGGCACCGCCGAGGTCGAGGGCAAGCAGACCACCTCCTGGCTGACCACGTACAGCAAGGACTACGCGGTCGTCATGACGATAAGCCAGGGCGGCACCGGCTCCGGCGGCTCCGGCGACGCGGTTCGCCGGATCTACCAGGCGCTGTACGGCGTCGACGACAAGGGCAACATCGACAACGGCAAGGCGCTGCTGCCCGCGCCGCAGGCCGAACTGCCGAAGTTCAACCCGGACGGCACCGCGATCATCAAGCCGGCGGCCTACACCGTCGACACCGCCAACACCGCCGACACCGTCGGCCCGGTGCAGGCCGTCGCGGGCCCGGGCCTCCTGGCGTCGCCGGACCAGGCGCAGGGTCTGCCCGGCCCGGCGCCGGCCTTCCTGGAACAGGTGCCGGGCGAACCCGCCCCGGCCTCGGCCTTCCTGGACCCGGCGCAGCCGAACGACCGGCCCGCCCCGGGCACCGCGGCCGACGCCGCACTCGAACCGAACCGCGGCCCGGGAAGGGGGCGGGCATGACCTCCTACGGCTCCTACCGGCAACTGCGGCTGAGCCCGCAGCGCAGCGGGGTCTCCAAGGCCCTGGCCAAGGACTCCCCGCTGTGGCGGCTGGACTGGATACTGCTGCTCGCCGCGCTGGCCCTGTCGCTCGGCAGCTCCCTGCTGGTCTGGTCGGCCACCCGCGGCCGGGACTCGCTCACCCACGGCGACCCGCAGTACTTCCTGTACCGGCACCTGACCAACCTGGTCGTCGGGCTGGTGCTGTGCTCGGTGGTGATAGGGATAGGGAGCCGGCGCTTCCGCACCCTCGTGCCGTTCCTGTACATCGGCGTGATCCTGATGCTGCTCGCCACGCTCAGCCCGCTGGGCTCGACCATCAACGGCGCGCACTCCTGGATCCAGCTGGGCGGCGGCTTCTCCATCCAGCCCGCAGAGTTCGCGAAGCTCGGGATCGTGCTGGCGATGGCGGTCGTGCTGTCCGACCAGGTGGACGCGGGGGAGCGGGAGTACCCCTCGCACCGGGCGGTGTTCCGCGGCCTGGTCTGGGCCTTCCTGCCGATGTGCGTCGTGCTGCTGATGCCGGACGCCGGCTCGGTGATGGTGATGGCCGCGATCGTGCTGGGCATCCTGCTCGGCTCGGGGGCGGCCAACCGCTGGGTGCTCGGGCTGCTGGTGGCGGGCACCGGCGGGTGCGTGGCGATCTGGAAGCTCGGGGTGCTGAGCAAGTACCAGATCGACCGCTTCGCGGCCTTCGCCAACCCGCAGCTGGACCCCTCCGGCGTCGGCTACAACACCGCGCAGGCCCGGATCGCGATCGGCTCGGGCGGGCTGACCGGCAAGGGGCTGTTCCACGGGACGCAGACCACCGGGCAGTTCGTGCCGGAGCAGCAGACCGACTTCGTGTTCACGGTGGCCGGTGAGGAACTGGGCTTCGTCGGGGCGCTGGCGATCATCCTGCTGGTCGGCGTGGTGCTGTGGCGGGCCTGCCGGATCGCCCGGCAGGCGACCGACCTGTACGGGACGATCGTGGCCGCGGGGATCATCGCCTGGTTCTCCTTCCAGGCCTTCGAGAACATCGGGATGTGCCTGGGCATCATGCCGGTGGCGGGCATCCCGCTGCCGTTCGTCTCCTACGGGGGGTCGTCGATGTTCGCGGTCTGGATCGCGATCGGGCTGCTCCAGGCGGTCCGCAGCCAGCGGCCGATAGCGGCCTGAGCGGACTGTCCGTCCACGCGTTCGTCGGTCGAGGGCCGGCCCGGGAATTTCTCGGGTCGGCCCTTGGTGTTTTTCAACTGGGCGCTGTGGGTGGGTAGTTGTTGCCCGGTTGCGGCGGGCTGTGGCCCCGGTCAGAGCAGGCAGTCGGCGGCGGTGAGCGCCGCGCGGACCTGGTGGGCCAGCTGCTCCTGGACCGGCACCCAGCGGGCACCGAAGCGGTGGTGCAGCTGACCCAGGCTCTCGGTGACGATGTCGCGGGCCCGGCCCCGGGCCGCCGCCACGGTCGGACCGCCGCTGTCCGCCAGCAGCCGCAGCACCGTCGACGCCACCCGCAGCGGGATCCGGGCCGCGACGATCCCGGCGGTGGTCACCCGGGACACCGTGAGCGGCTCGGCGCACCAGCGGGCCAGCCACTCCTGGGCCACCGACGGGCAGAACTCCAGGGTGAACCCGGCCGCGCGCACCAGTGCGCCGTGCGCCGCCCGGGTGTGCGCGGGCACGTGGGCCAGCAGCCCGGAGAGCTCCTCGGCGCGCTCGCGCAGCGTCCGGGCCGCGGCGCCGACCGCCCGGTCCGCCGCCGGGTGCGGACGGCCGTCGCCGACCGCGTCCACGGCCCACATCGGCACCTCCAGCACGGCCGTCACCCCGCCGTGGCGGCCGGCGTACGACCAGGTGGACAGCTCCGGCTCGTCCGGCAGCGCCCGTGACCGGCCGGCGCCGTCCGCCGAGGGCATCAGATAGGTGCCGGGGAAGGGGCTGGCCCAGCCGACCGCGTCGAAGGGGTCGACGTCCAGCGGGATGCCGGCCCGGCGCACCGAGGCGGCGAAGAGTTCGGGCAGCCCGGGCACCGGAGCGGTCAGCTGGATGAAGGCGCCGCCGAAGTCCACCCCGTGCATCGAGCACTGCAGGAACGGGCGCAGCTCGTCGATCAGGCCGGTCAGCGCCAGGCTCTCCGGCATCGGGGGCCGGCCCGCGTCGGCGGCCGGCAGCAGTTCGGGCTGCTCCTCGAACGAGGGGCGGAAGAAGTGCTCGTAGTGCCGGCGCATGGTGAGCGGCCCGTCCAGCCAGCCCGCGTTGAGCGCGGCGCCGTCCGGGTCCAGGCAGAGCAGCAGGTGCCAGGACAGGCCGGGCCGGGTGGGGCGCGCCAGCAGCACCTCGGCCAGCCGCAGGGCGCCGGCCGTGCCGATCGGCTCGTTGGGGTGCGGGCCGCCGACGACCAGCACCGTGCGCGGGCCCCGGTCGACGGACAGCAGCAGCAGCGGGCGCCCGGCCCGCGAGCGGCCCACCTCGCGCAGCCGGCACCGCTCCGGGTGGCGCAGCGCGAGCCGCCGGGCCGCGGCCTCGGCCTGGGCCGGCGCGGGGTAGCGGGCCGCCCGGCTGCCGAGGGGCCGGGGCGGGCGGACCCGCCGGTCGGTGTCGGTCATGGCTCTCCTAGGGCGTGTCCCCTGGGGTGTGTTCGCGCGGCCGCCCGGCTCGTCGGGCCGCCGGGGCGCGCGGGGGCGCCGGCGGACGCGGCCTGCGGGGCCGGGGGCGGGGCCCTGCGCGCCGGGGACGGGTCGCCGGGGGGAGTCGGCGAGGGTTGAGCGTACGGCCCAACTCCCTTGTCCGGAAGGGGTGCAGAGGTCTCTGGCGAGGCCCTGTCAGTACCGCATGGGTGGTCCGGGCATGTCAACGGCGGACGGCGCCGGGCGGCGGGCGCGCACTGCGCGTGCCGGGGCGGGCCGGACCGGGGCGGCCGCGCCGGAGCGCGGGCGGGTGCCCGGCCCGGGCGGGGGGTGAGCCAGCGGGCCTTTCCCCGGATTGGGCTACCCTTGAGGGTCACCCCTCCCCGCCGTCGCCTGCCGATGCGCGCGGCACCGAATCACGTCGTAAGGGTTCCTAGTACATGACTGTCGAATCGGTCTTCCCACGCCTGGAGGCCCTCCTCCCGCACGTCCAGAAGCCGATCCAGTACGTCGGCGGCGAGCTCAACTCGACCGTCAAGGACTGGGACGCCTGCGACGTCCACTGGGCGCTGATGTACCCCGACGCCTACGAGGTCGGCCTGCCCAACCAGGGCGTCATGATCCTCTACGAGGTGCTCAACGAGCGCGAGGGCGTGCTCGCCGAGCGCACCTACAGCGTCTGGCCGGACCTCGAAGCGCTGATGCGCGAGCACGACGTCCCGCAGTTCACCGTGGACGCGCACCGCCCGGTGAAGGCCTTCGACGTGTTCGGCCTGTCGTTCTCCACCGAGCTCGGCTACACCAACATGCTGACCGCGCTCGACCTGGCCGGCATCCCGCTGGAGGCCAAGGACCGCACCGACGAGGACCCGATCGTCCTGGCCGGCGGCCACGCCGCGTTCAACCCCGAGCCGATCGCGGACTTCATCGACTGCGCGGTGGTCGGCGACGGCGAGCAGGCCGTGCTCGACATCACCGAGCTCGTCCGCGGCTGGAAGGCCGAGGGCCGCCCGGGCGGACGCGACGAGCTGCTGCTGCGCCTCGCCCGCACCGGCGGGGTGTACGTGCCGAAGTTCTACGACGTGGAGTACCTGGCCGACGGCCGGATCGGCCGCGTCGTGCCGAACGCCCCGGGCGTGCCGTGGCGGGTGTCCAAGCACACCGTGATGGACCTCGACGAGTGGCCCTACCCGAAGCAGCCGCTCGTCCCGCTCGCGGAGACCGTGCACGAGCGGATGTCCGTGGAGATCTTCCGCGGCTGCACCCGCGGCTGCCGCTTCTGCCAGGCCGGCATGATCACGCGCCCCGTGCGGGAGCGAAGCATCACCGGCATCGGCGAGATGGTGGAGCGCGGGCTGAAGGCGACCGGGTTCGAGGAGGTCGGCCTGCTGTCGCTGTCCAGCGCCGACCACACCGAGATCGGGGACATCGCCAAGGGCCTGGCCGACCGCTACAGCGACGACAAGATCGGCCTGTCGCTGCCGTCCACCCGCGTCGACGCCTTCAACATCGACCTCGCCAACGAGCTGTCGCGCAACGGCCGTCGCTCGGGCCTCACCTTCGCCCCCGAGGGCGGCAGCGAGCGCATGCGCAAGGTGATCAACAAGATGGTGTCGGAGGAGGACCTGATCCGCACCGTCGCCACCGCCTACGGCAACGGCTGGCGCCAGGTGAAGCTGTACTTCATGTGCGGCCTGCCCACCGAGACCGACGAGGACGTGCTCCAGATCGGCGCGATGGCGAAGAACGTCATCCAGAAGGGCCGCGAGGTCACCGGCCAGAACGACATCCGCTGCACCGTCTCCATCGGCGGGTTCGTGCCCAAGCCGCACACCCCGTTCCAGTGGGCCCCGCAGCTGTCCGCCGAGGCCACCGACGCCCGGCTGGCCAAGCTGCGCGACTCGATCCGCGGCGACCGTAAGTACGGCAAGAACATCGGCTACCGCTACCACGACGGCAAGCCCGGCATCGTCGAGGGCCTGCTGTCCCGCGGCGACCGCCGCATCGGCGCCGTCATCCGCGCCGTCTACGAGGACGGTGGCCGCTTCGACGGCTGGCGCGAGCACTTCTCCTACGACCGCTGGATGGCCTCCGCCGAGAAGGGCCTGGCCGGCACCGGCGTCGACGTCGACTGGTACACCACCCGCGAGCGCACCTACGAGGAGGTGCTGCCCTGGGACCACCTGGACAGCGGCCTCGACAAGGACTGGCTCTGGGAGGACTGGCAGGACGCCCTGGAGGAGGTCGAGGTCGACGACTGCCGTTGGACCCCGTGCTTCGATTGCGGCGTGTGCCCGCAGATGGACCTCAAGATCCAGATCGGTCCCACCGGGAAGAAGCTGCTGCCGCTGGCCGTGGTCAACGGGGCTGCCCCGCAGGGCTAGTTGATGGTGCGGGTGGTACGGATGGCGCGGATCGGGTGGGTCCGGGCCGCGTGACGTGCTCGAAGTGACGGATGGAGCCCTCCCCGGGAATCGGGGAGGGCTCCATGCGTTCGCCGAGCGGACGGCGGCCGGGGGCGTCGGGGTGCGGCTGACCAGGGGCGGGACGAGGGGGGTGGCGGGGCGCGTACCCTTTGAGGTGACAGAGTCCGGACAGCGGCGGCAGCCGTCGCGCCGGACGGGGACAACTGACTAAGGACTGAGCGACCCTGGCACGCCGTACGCCCGACGGTCCTCCGCCCGCGCCGACGGTGCAGCGGATCCGTCTCCGCTACACCAAGCGCGGCCGGCTCCGCTTCACCAGCCACCGCGACTTCCAGCGCGCTTTCGAGCGCGCCCTGCGCCGGTCCTCCGTGCCGATGGCCTATTCGGCCGGCTTCACCCCGCACCCGAAGGTGTCCTACGCCAACGCGGCCCCGACCGGGGTGGCGAGCGAGGCGGAGTACCTGGAGATCGGCCTGGCCGCCCTCCGTGACCCGGAGGAACTGCGGGCACAGCTGGACGAGTCGCTGCCGACCGGACTGGACGTGATCGATGCGGTCGAGGTCCGGACGCCGAACTTCGTGGAGCGCCTGGAGGCCTCCGAGTGGCTGGTCCGGCTGGACGGCGTCGAGCCGCAGGAGGCCGCCCGCGCGGTCGCGGTGTTCCTCGCCGCCGAGCGGGTCGAGGTCGAACGCGTGACCAAGAACGGCGTGCGGGTCTTCGACGCGCGCGGTCCGGTGGCGGCGCTCGAGATCGCCGCGCCGCAGGTCGTCGACGGTGCGGACACGGCGGCCGAAGCGGACCGCGATGTTCGGACCGGCCGTCCCTGTGCGATACTGCGCCTGGTAGTACGACACGCCACACCAGCCGTACGACCCGACGACGTATTGTCCGGTCTCCGTGTGACGGCCGACCTGGCGCCGCCGGTCCCCGCAGAGGTGACCAGGCTGGCGCAGGGGCCGCTCGACGAGGAGTCCGGCACGGTGACCGACCCGCTGGCGCTCGACCGCGCCGCGGCCCCGGCCGGCTGACAGCCGCCGGGGTGCGCGGGGCCGCGTCCGCCTGACGGGCGGAGGCCGGGTCCAGTGCCTCACTGGGCCCGACGGTCCTCCAGGTTCCCGCGGCTCCCCAGGGGAGCGAGCGTCGTCGCAGCACAGGCCGGCCACCTGAGGCCCGCCGACCAGGACGGTCGGTGGGCCCGGGAACCCCGTCCGGGAGCCACCCGGGGTTGGGGAACGGCGCAGCTTGGGAAAACCTCAGAAGACTGGTCAGACCAGAAGACTTTCGACACCCCGCCGTGCGGCGGGGCGCCGAGCGAGACTACGAGCCCCTGTGCGGCCTCGCGTCCGCGCGGCGGCACCGTGAAAGGGTCCGGCCCGAGCATCCTCGCGATGCCGGCCGGCCACGGGTGCCGTGCCGTGCCCGGATGTGGAGCCCGGGGGCCTGACGGGAGATCCACCCGCATGCTCGATAACACCGATCCGCAGCAGAACGCGGCGACGGAACAGAACGAGACCGCCCCGACCGGCGGCGAAGGCACCTCCGCGGCGCCGCCGCGCCGCCGTCGCCGTGCGGTGTCCCGCCCGGCGGGCACCCCGCAGGGTGCGGCCGCCGAGACGGCCGAGACGGTCGTCCAGGCCGAGGCACCCGCCGCCGAGGCGCAGGCCGCACCGGCCGCCGAGCCGGTGGCCGAGAAGCCGGTCCGGGCCCGCCGGACCCGCAAGCGCGCCGAGGCTCCGGCCGGGACGCCGGAGGCGACCCCGGTCGTGGTCACCGAGCCGGCCGCCGCCGAGGCGCCCGCCGCCGAGAAGACGGCGAAGACGAGCGCGAAGGCGACCGCGAAGCCGGTCGAGAAGGCCGCTGAGCCGGCCGCCGAGAAGGACGAGAAGGCGGAGAAGCCCGCCCGGGCCCGCCGCACCCGCAAGCGCGCCGAGGCGCCCGCCGGGGCGCCGGCCGCCGCCGAGACCCCGGCCGAGGAGCCCGCTGCCGCCGCCCCGGTGGCCGAGGCCCCCGCCGCCGAGCCGGCTGCCGAGGAGGCCCCCGCCGCTCCGGCCCGCCGGGCCCGTCGCCGCCGCGTGGTCGAGGCCGCGCCGGTCGTCGAGACCCCGGTCGAGGAGCCCGCCGCCGCGGAGGAGCCCGTCGAGGAGGAGCCGGTCGAGGAGGCCGTGGCCGTCCAGCCCGCGCCGGCCGCCGAGCCGACCCACCGGGTGCGCCGCCGTGCGGTCCGCCCGTCCACCGCGATCTTCCAGGCTCCGGTGTTCCAGGAGCCCGCCGCCGCCCCGGCCGCCACCCCGGCTCCCGCCGTGCAGCCGCAGGCGCAGCAGCAGCCCGCCGCCGCCCCGGCGCCGGTCGAGGCCCCGGCCGCCGCGCAGCGCGAGGAGGACGAGTTCGAGTACAGCGGCGTCGGCCGCCGCCGCCGGGTGCGCACCTCGGTGCGGGTGCAGCCGCCGAGCCGTTCGAAGGCCGCCGAGCGGAAGGCCGCCGAGCGGGCCGAGCGGGCGGAGAAGGCCGAGAAGGCCAAGGCCGTCGAGAGGGCGAAGGCCGCCGAGAAGGCGAAGCCGGTCGAGCGGGTCGTCGAGGTGCCGGTCGAGGCGCCCGTCGTCGAGGCCCCCGTCGCCGGTCCGGAGACCGAGGGCGAGTGGGAGGACGACCGTCCGTCGCGCCGTCGCCGTCGGGGCGGCCGCCGTCGTCGCCGTGGCGAGGCCGAGGAGTTCGAGGCCGAGGCCGTCGAGACCGGGCAGTCCGTCGTCGAGGAGCCGGCCGCGGACGTCGAGGAGGACGTCGAGGACGACGACGACCTGGCCGCCGGCCTGTCCTCGTCCCGCCGTCGTCGCCGTCGTCGCCGCCGCAGCGGTGAGGCCGGTGCCGTCGAGACCGCCGAGACCACCGAGGACGGGGTCCGCACGGTGGTGAAGGTGCGCGAGCCGCGCCGCCGTTCCACCGAGCCGTCCTTCGACCCGGACGAGGTGCAGTCCATCAAGGGCTCGACCCGTCTGGAGGCGAAGAAGCAGCGCCGCCGCGAGGGCCGCGAGCTGGGCCGCCGCCGGGTGCCGATCATCACCGAGGCCGAGTTCCTGGCCCGCCGCGAGTCGGTCGAGCGCGTCATGGTGGTGCGCCAGAACGGCCAGCGGACCCAGATCGGCGTCCTCGAGGACGGCGTGCTGGTCGAGCACTACGTCAACAAGGAGCAGGCCACCTCGTACGTCGGCAACGTCTACCTGGGCAAGGTCCAGAACGTGCTGCCGTCGATGGAGGCCGCCTTCGTCGACATCGGCAAGGGCCGCAACGCCGTGCTGTACGCCGGCGAGGTCAACTTCGGTGCGCTGGGCCACGGTGGCCCGCGCCGGATCGAGTCGGTGCTGAAGTCCGGCCAGTCCGTGCTGGTGCAGGTCTCCAAGGACCCGATCGGCCACAAGGGCGCCCGCCTGACCAGCCAGATCTCGCTGCCCGGCCGCTACCTGGTCTACGTGCCCGAGGGCTCGATGACCGGTATCTCGCGCAAGCTCCCCGAGAACGAGCGCGCCCGCCTGAAGCAGATCCTCAAGAAGATCGTCCCGGACGACGCGGGCGTCATCGTGCGTACCGCCGCCGAGGGCGCCTCCGAGGAGGAGCTGACCCGCGACGTCCAGCGGCTGCAGCAGCAGTGGGAGGACATCCAGAAGAAGGCCGCGACCGGCAACGCCCCCGCGCTGCTGTACGGCGAGCCGGACATGACCGTCCGGGTCGTCCGCGACATCTTCAACGAGGACTTCACCAAGGTCATCGTCTCCGGCGACGAGGCGTGGAGCACCATCCACGACTACGTCTCCAACGTGGCCCCGGACCTCGCCGGGCGGCTCCAGCGGTGGACCTCCGAGGTGGACGTGTTCGCCACCTACCGGATCGACGAGCAGCTGATGAAGGCGCTGGACCGCAAGGTCTGGCTGCCCAGCGGCGGTTCGCTGGTGATCGACCGCACCGAGGCGATGGTCGTCATCGACGTCAACACCGGGAAGTTCGTCGGCCAGGGCGGCAACCTGGAGGAGACGGTCACCCGCAACAACATCGAGGCGGCCGAGGAGATCGTGCGCCAGCTGCGGCTGCGCGACCTCGGCGGCATCATCGTGATCGACTTCATCGACATGGTGCTGGAGTCCAACCGGGACCTGGTGCTGCGCCGCCTGCTGGAGTGCCTGGGCCGGGACCGGACCAAGCACCAGGTGGCCGAGGTCACCTCGCTGGGCCTGGTCCAGATGACCCGCAAGCGGGTCGGCCAGGGCCTGCTGGAGTCCTTCTCCGAGCCGTGCGTGCACTGCAACGGCCGCGGCGTGATCGTTCACATGGAGCAGCCGAGCGCCCACGTCCACACCCCGGCCGTGTCGGCCGAGGCGGCCGCGGGCAGCAGCAAGCGCCGTCGCCGGGGCAAGGGCGGGGCGGCCGCCGAGGAGCCGCAGGCCGTCGAGGCCGCGGTGGCCGAGGTGGTCGTCGAGGGCGAGCCGGTGCGCGAGGAGATCGAGGGCCAGCTGGCCCTGGAGGTCCCGGGCGTCGAGGCGGAGGCCGTCGAGGAGGCCCCGGCCGCCCAGCCGGACCTGGTCGAGATCCCCGCCGCCGCGGCGGCTCCGGCCGGCCGCACCCGCCGCCGCGCGGTCCGCAAGGCGACGGCTCCGGCCGGGGCGCCGGGCGAGGCCGAGATCGTGGTGCTCCAGGCGCGGGCCGACGCGGCGCTGGAGGCGGCCCTGGAGGCTGCCACCCCGGCCGCCCCGGCCGTGGTGACCCCCGAGGCCGTCGAGGCCGTGGAGGCCGTCGTCGAGGCGCCCGCGGAGGAGACCCCGGCCGTCGAGACCGCGGAGGCCGTCGTCGAGGCCCCGGCGGAGGAGGCCCCGGCCGCCGAGGCCGAGGCCGAGGAGCCGTCCGCGGAGGAGGCTCCGGCGCCCAAGAAGCGGGCCGCCCGCAAGACCGCCGCGAAGAAGACCGCCGCCAAGAAGACGACCACGGCGGCCAAGAAGACCACCGCCCGCAAGACCGCGACCAAGCGGACGAGCGCGGCGGCCAAGAAGGCGGCGGCCGCCGAAGGTGATACGGCGGCCGAGTAGTGCCCACGCGCCCGGGGCGGGACCCTTCCCGCCCCGGGCCGTACGGGCCGGTTTGCCCCCCGGGCGGCCGGTCCGTATTCTTGACCCTCGGCGTGTCTACGCCACACGCTCCCGAGCACATCACCTTCCCGAAGCGCCGCGTTCGCGCGGCAGCGGGCGGGGAGAGGCCCCTGTGTCCGTACCCAGGCGGCTGGCGTCGGGAGTTCCGACCGAGTAAGGAAAGCAGGTACCGCATGTACGCGATCGTTCGCGCAGGCGGCCGCCAGCACAAGGTCGCCGTCGGCGACGTGCTGGAGATCGACCGTATCGAGGCCAAGCCGGGTGACTCGGTCGAGCTCTCGACCATCCTGATCGTCGACGGCGAAGCCGTCACGTCCGACCCGTGGGTCCTGGCCGGTGTGAAGACCCACGCCGAGGTCGTCGACCAGACCAAGGGTGACAAGATCATCATCCTGCGCTACAAGAACAAGACCGGCTACCGCCGTCGCCAGGGTCACCGTCAGAAGCACACCGCGGTGCGCATCACCAGCATCGACTCGGTCAGCAAGTAAGGGGATAGCGAGATATGGCACACAAGAAGGGCGCAAGCTCTACCCGTAACGGCCGTGACTCGAACGCCCAGCGCCTCGGCGTGAAGCGCTTCGGCGGCCAGGTCGTCTCCGCCGGCGAGATCCTCGTGCGCCAGCGCGGCACCCACTTCCACCCGGGTGCGGGCGTCGGTCGCGGTGGCGACGACACCCTGTTCGCGCTGACCGCCGGTGCCGTGCAGTTCGGCACCCGCCGCGGCCGCAAGGTCGTCAACATCGTGGCCGTCGAGGCCTGAGTCACACCAGACTCACAGTGAAGGGTGGGCCGGAATGTTCCGGTCCACCCTTCATGCTTTACGCAGGTAGCAGCAGACTTTCGCACACTGGAGGCACACCATGACCACCTTCGTGGACCGCGTCGAACTTCACGTCGCCGCGGGTAACGGGGGCCACGGCTGCGCCTCCGTGCACCGGGAGAAGTTCAAGCCGCTCGGCGGCCCCGACGGCGGCAACGGCGGTGAGGGCGGCAGCGTCATCCTCACCGTCGACGCGCAGGTCACCACTCTGCTGGAGTACCACCACTCGCCCAAGCGCAAGGCCACCAACGGCAAGCCCGGCGCGGGCGGCCACCGCACCGGCGCGGACGGCGGCGACCTCGTCCTGCTGGTGCCGGACGGCACCGTGGTGCTGGACCGCAACGGCGAGGTGCTGGCCGACCTGGTCGGGCACGGCACCAGCTTCGTCGCCGCCCAGGGCGGCCGCGGCGGCCTCGGCAACTCCGCGCTGTCCTCGGCCCGCCGCAAGGCGCCCGGCTTCGCGCTGCTCGGCGAGCCCGGCGAGGCCCGCGACATCGTGATGGAGCTCAAGTCCGTCGCCGACGTGGCCCTGGTGGGCTACCCGAGCGCCGGCAAGTCCTCGCTGATCTCGGTGCTCTCGGCGGCCAAGCCGAAGATCGCGGACTACCCGTTCACCACCCTGATCCCCAACCTCGGCGTGGTCACCGCCGGCGACACCGTGTACACCATCGCCGACGTGCCCGGCCTGATCCCCGGCGCCAGCCAGGGCCGCGGCCTGGGCCTGGAGTTCCTGCGGCACGTCGAGCGCTGCTCGGTGCTGGTGCACGTGCTGGACTGCGCCACCCTGGAGCCCGGCCGCGACCCGCTGACCGACCTGGAGACCATCGAGGCCGAACTGGCCGAGTACGGCGGTCTGGAGGAGCGCCCGCGCCTGGTCGCGCTCAACAAGGTGGACGTGCCGGACGGCCAGGACATCGCCGACCTCACCCGGGAGTCCCTGGAGGAGCGCGGCTACCAGGTGTTCGAGGTCTCCGCCGCCTCCCGCAAGGGCCTGCGCGAGCTGAACTTCGCGCTGGCGCAGATCGTCGCCGAGGCCCGCGCCGCCAAGCCGGTCGAGGAGTCGACCCGGATCGTGCTGCGGCCCAAGGCCGTGGACGACGAGGGCTTCACCATCACCGAGGAGGACGGCGCCTACCGCATCCGCGGCACCAAGCCGGAGCGCTGGGTCCGCCAGACCGACTTCTCCAACGACGAGGCCGTCGGCTACCTCGCCGACCGGCTGGCCCGCCTCGGCGTCGAGGACAAGCTGTGGAAGGTCGGGGCGCACGAGGGCGACACCGTCATCATCGGCCCGGACGAGAACGCCGTCGTCTTCGACTGGGAGCCGACCATGGCCGCCGGCGCCGAGATGCTCGGCCGCCGCGGTGAGGACCACCGCCTGGAGAGCCCGCGCCCGGCGGTCGACCGCCGCCGCGAGAAGCAGAAGGGCCGGGACGCGGCCGAGGCCGAGTTCCTCGCCTTCGAGGCGCTCTCCAGCACCCGCCCGGCCGCCATCGACGAGGGCGACGACGAGGAGTGACCCGGCCGGCCGGGACGCGTCCTGAGCCGGCCCGGGCGAACGGCCCCCACCACCCTCCGGGGCGGTGGGGGCCGTTCGCGTGTCCGGCCCCCGTCCGGAACTGACGGAGCGTCACTTCGCTCGGGAGGCCCGGGGCTTCAGCGGGTCGGCCGGGCCGTGCCGGCCGTCCGGACCGGCGGCCCGGCCGTGGCGGCGCCGGTCCAGCCGGTGAAACACCCTGCGGGCGACCTGCGCGGATCGCGTAGATTTCGGGAGTGACGGCCGGGCCCGGCCCGCCGCACCCGCACCACATCGGAAGGGCGTACAGCGAGATGAGCGAGGACTCACTGCGCGAGGAGGTGCTGACCGCCCGGCGGATCGTCGTCAAGGTCGGCTCCTCCTCCCTCACCACGGCGGCCGGCGGCCTGGACGCCGACCGGGTCGACGCCCTGGTGGACGCGCTGGCCAAGGTGCGCAGCCGCCCGGACGCGCCAGAGGTCGTCCTCGTCTCCTCCGGCGCCATCGCCGCCGGCCTGGCCCCGCTCGGCCTGGACCAGCGGCCCAAGGACCTGGCCCGCCAGCAGGCCGCCGCCAGCGTCGGCCAGGGCCTGCTGGTCGCCCGCTACACCGCCTCCTTCGCCCGGTACGGCATCCGGGTCGGCCAGGTGCTGCTCACCGCCGAGGACGCCAGCCGGCGCGCCCACTACCGCAACGCCTACCGCACCCTCGACCAGCTGCTGGCGATGGGTGCGATGCCGATCGTCAACGAGAACGACACCGTCGCCACCGCCGAAATCAAGTTCGGGGACAACGACCGGCTGGCCGCGCTGGTCGCCCACCTGGTCCGGGCCGACCTGCTCGTGCTGCTCTCCGACGTGGACGGCCTCTACGACGGCGACCCGGCCCGGCCCGGCACCAGCCGGATCGACCAGGTGAGCGGCCCGCACGACCTCGACGGCGTCGAGATCGGCAGCGCGGGCAAGGCCGGCGTCGGCACCGGCGGCATGGTCACCAAGGTCGAGGCGGCCCGGATCGCCACCGGCGCGGGCATCCCGGTGGTGCTCACCGCCGCCAGCCAGGCCGCCGACGCGCTGGCCGGACGGCGCACCGGCACCCTGTTCCTGCGCACCGGCAGCCGCACCTCCGACCGGATGCTCTGGCTGGCCCACGCGAGCAGCCCGCGCGGCGCCCTGCACCTCGACGCGGGCGCCGTCACGGCCGTCGTCTCCGGCGGCGCCTCGCTGCTGCCCGCCGGGGTCACCAAGGTGGACGGGGAGTTCACGGCGGGTGATCCGGTGGACCTTCTTGCCGAAAACGGCCACATCGTGGCTCGCGGACTGGTCAACTTTGATGCGAGGGAGTTGCCCCGCCTGCTCGGCCGGTCCACCCGCGACCTGGCCCAGGAGTTCGGCGCCGCGTACGAGCGTGAGGTCGTCCACCGCGACGACCTGGTCGTTCTGCGCGGCTGACCGGCCGGTGTGCCGGTACCGGCCGATCGGTTGAGCGCGGTCGGCGGGCCGCCCCGTACGGGGAGTGGCCCGGCCGCGGGCGAGGAGCGGTGCAGCCGTACCGGTCGGCCGCGGGCCGGCGGGTCCGGTGCGGGGGACGACACGACATCGCCGAACAGGAGGCCGCCGGTGGAACGCAGAAGCGAGGCAACGCTGACCGCAGGGACGGCGGGCCGGCGGCTGACCAGCATCGACGGCGGACGCGGGGACGGACCCGCCGAGCCGGCCGGTCCGCCGCCGCAGGGGCCCGGCAGGACGCGCAGGCCGCGGTCGCAGCACGCGGACCCGGGGGAGCCGCCCACCGTGCCCGAGCAGGCCAGGCTCTGGCACGTGGTGCTGAGCGTGTCCGGGCAGGTCACCCCGCTGTCCTCGCTGCGCGTCTCGCTGGAGCGGCTGGCGCACGACCACTCGTTCTTCCTCACCGCCCGCTACGCCGCCGACCACGCCGAGATCCGGTACTGGGAGCAGGCCCGGGACCTGCACGACGCGGCGGCGATCGCGCTGCGGCTGTGGGGCGAGCACAAGGTCACCGCGAACCTGCCGCCGTGGGAGATCGTCGGCCTGGAGGTGGTCGACCGGGCGACGTACCACAAGCGGGTGGCGGAGGGCTTCGGCGATCCGCCGCCGCACCTGGGCGGGGTGCACCCGTACTGAGGGGGGTGAGGCGCAGGGGAGAACCGTCTCACCGGGCCGTCCCGCCAGGCGAAATGGCCGCTCGGCGGGCCCTGCGCAGTCGCTACCCTTGGCGCATGACCAGCGACCTCGCCACCGCCGACAGCCCCGTCCTCGCCGTAGCGCGCCGAGCCCGGGAGGCCGCCGCCGCGCTCGCCCCGCTGCCGCGCAAGGCGAAGGACGCCGCGCTGCTGGCGATCGCGGACGCCCTGGTGGCCCGCAGCGCCGAGATCACCGCCGCCAACGCCGAGGACGTGGCCCGGGCCCGCGCGGCCGGCACCGCCGAGTCGGTGATCGACCGGCTGAGCCTCGACCACGAGCGGATTGCCGCGATCGCCTCCGACGTGCGCGACGTCGTCGGCCTGCCCGACCCGGTCGGCGAGGTCCTGCGCGGCTACACCCTGCCCAACGGCCTGGACGTGCGCCAGGTGCGGGTGCCGCTCGGCGTGGTCGGCATCATCTACGAGGCCCGGCCGAACGTCACGGTGGACGCCGCCGCGCTCTGCCTCAAGTCCGGCAACGCCGTGCTGCTGCGCGGCTCGGCCTCCGCCTACCGCTCCAACACCGCGCTGGTCGCCGTCCTGCGGGACGCGGTCGCCGCGGCCGGGCTGCCCGCCGACGCCGTCCAGCTCGTCCCGGGCGAGAGCCGGGACTCCGTCCAGGAGCTGATGCGCGCCCGCGGCCTGGTCGACGTGCTGATCCCGCGCGGCGGGGCCTCGCTGATCCGCACGGTGGTCGAGGGCTCGACCGTGCCGGTGATCGAGACCGGCACCGGCAACTGCCACGTCTACGTGGACGCGCAGACCGACCTGGCGATGGCCGTCGGCATCCTGCTGAACTCCAAGGCGCAGCGGGTCAGCGTCTGCAACGCGGCCGAGACGCTGCTCGTCCACCAGGACGTCGCGGACGCCTTCCTGCCGCTCGCGCTGGCCGCCCTCGCCGAGGCCGGGGTGACCGTGCACGGCGACGACGCGGTGCTCAAGGCCGCCGAGGGCGGCGCCGCCACCGTGGTGCCCGCCACCGACGAGGACTGGGGCGCCGAGTACCTGTCCTACGACCTGGCCGCGGCCGTGGTGCCCTCGCTGGACGCCGCCGTCGAGCACATCCGCCGCTGGTCCTCCGGCCACACCGAGGCGATCGTCACCACCTCGCAGGCCGCCGCCCGGCGCTTCACCCGGTTGGTCGACTCGACCACGGTGGCCGTCAACGCCTCCACCCGCTTCACCGACGGCGCCGAGTTCGGCTTCGGCGCGGAGATCGGCATCTCCACCCAGAAGCTGCACGCCCGCGGCCCGATGGGCCTGCCCGAGCTGACCAGCACCAAGTACATCGTCACTGGTGACGGGCACGTGCGCGGCGAGGCGACGCAGACCGTGGGCGGGGACGCGGACGTGCGCTGAGCGCGGCCCGCGCGGCGGGCCGGCCGGGCCCCGGGGCGGTCGGCAGCGGCCCGCGTCACACGTGTGACGGACCAACTGCGATGAGCCACAGACAAATCGGCCGCCCGGTAATACGCTGAATCCGTGGCTGACGATGTGGGGGGCTCGCCGTACCCCGACGGCGCCGACCACGGTGGTGCGGACGACGAGTTCGCCACCGTGGTCTTCGATGAGGCCTTCGTCCGGTCCGCCGCCGTGCACGAGCCGACGGCCAAGGAGCGGCAGCTCGCCGCCGCCGAGGCCCGGTTCGAGCCGGACACCGCGGGCCCGGTCTGGGGCTATGACGTCACCGCAGGGGACGGGCTGCCGCTGGAGCTGCGCCCGCACCCGAGCGGACTGGACGACGACCACCTGTACCCCGATCCCTGGTCGGGCCCCGGCCGGGCGACCGGCCGCCCGGGCCGGCGCCGACGCGGCTACGACCCGGGGCGCGGTCGCGGGCGGTACGTGGCCCAGCAGCGCTGGCACCGGCCGGTGGCCTGGGTGCTCGCCGTGATCATGGGCGTGAGCCTGGTGGCCGTCGCGGTCGCGGCGATCTACCAGGGCGTGGGCGGCTCCTCCGGCGCGCCCCGGCGCCCGGAGTCCGGCAGCAGCAGCCCCGGGACCGACCCGAGGCCCGCGCCGGCCGAGCCGTCGCTCGTGGTCACGGCACCTGCGGGGTGACGTCGTAGGGCGTGGCGCAGGGGTGGTGCGCGCCGGGGCGGGCGGTTGCGGGGCGTTCCCGGGAATCTGCGGTCGCACCCTCGTGGAGGGGCGAGGGCGCGCCTTACCCTGGTGTCATGGGTGACCCGCGAGAGCCTCCTGAGGGTGCGCCCGACGGTGGTTCCGGCAATGAGGACGAGTTCCGGTCCGTCGTCTTCGACGAGTCCTTCGTCCGGGCTGCCCGGATCCAGGAGCTG
Source organism: Kitasatospora sp. NPDC058492 (assembly GCF_042720685.1). Taxonomy (NCBI): domain Bacteria; kingdom Bacillati; phylum Actinomycetota; class Actinomycetes; order Kitasatosporales; family Streptomycetaceae; genus Kitasatospora; species Kitasatospora sp. NPDC058492. Next base: position 158,348 of record NZ_JBHXMU010000003.1, on the reverse strand, counting down.
TCCGCCCGGGAGCGGCTGGCCGGGTCCTTCGGCCGGGCGACCCGCCCGCGGGTGCGGTTCGGCCCGCTGGGCAGCGTGCCGCGGCAGGCGCTCGCCCTGCTGCTGCTCGTGCTGCTGGCCTTCGGGGCCGCGGTGTACTTCGGGGTCAGCTCGCCGAACCGGATTTCGGCCCGGCCCGAGGGCAGCCAACTGACCGTCAGCCTGGTCGCGTTGAGCCCGGCCTCGGTGGTCCGGCCGGTCGCCGACCCGGCCAATCCGTTCGCCGCGCTGCCGGTCGGGTACAGCGACGGGGCGATCGGACTGGGCACCCCGACCGGGGCCGCCACCGAGCACTTCAGCCGGGTCGAGGTGACCAAGGCGCTCGACACCGTCCAGCGCTACCTGGTGGCCTCCTCGCTGGCCCCGGCCACCCTCGTCCAGGGCGCGACCGCCGACGTGCGGGCCTTCGTCACCCCCGGGGAGCAGGCCCAGTTCGACACCAGCGTGACCCAGTCGGTCGACGACCGGCACCACGCGCTGACCGGCTGGCTGGTGCGTTTCGACCCGGCGCAGGTCGCGCTGGCCGCCGACACCGTGAAGGTGACCGGCGCGATGCGGATCGACGAGGCCGACGGCGGCACGCTGCAGATCACCACCGACCACACCTTCGTCTACGCGCTGAAGCCGGCCGGAGCCGCGGCCGGTGCGCCCGTCACCCTGGAGACCGTCCGGCGGCAGCTGACCTTCCAGTTCGACCGGGTCGACCTGGCCTCGGCCCAGCTGCGGCTGGTGGACTCGGTGATCCAGGCCGGGCCGGAGCCCTGCACCACCTCGATGGCCGGCTTCCTCCAGCCGGTGCTGGCCACCCCGCAGGGCACCCAGGTCCCGCCGCCGGCGCCGATCGATCCGGGCAACCACGCGCAGCCGGCCTGGCAGGTGTGCGGGGTGCTCGCGCCTTAGGGCCCGTCCGGGGCGCCGGCGGCGAGCGGGAGGCGGACCACCGCGCGGGCGCCCGGGCCGGGCGGGGGCGGGTCGGTGAAGGCGGCGGTGCCGTCGACGCCGCGGGCGATCGAGCGGACCAGGGCGAGGCCCAGGCCGGCGCCGCCGGAGTCGCGGGAGCGGGCGTCGTCCAGCCGGACGAACCGGTCGAAGACCCGCTCCCGGTCCTTGGGCGGGATGCCCGGGCCGTCGTCCGTGACGGTCAGCACGGCGTGCCCGTCCTCGACGGTCACCGAGACGGCGACGGCGGTGCGGGCGTGCCGGGCGGCGTTGTCGAGCAGGTTGCGCACCAGCCGGCCCAGCCGCAGCTCGCTGCCCGGGACGGGCGCGGGCTCCAGGGAGACGGCCAGGAAGGCGGGCCCGCCGGTGGACGGGTGGGCGCGTTCGGCGACCTGCTCGCCGACCAGGTCGGCGAGGTCCACCGGCTCGCCGCCGAGCGGCCCGGTGGGCTCCTCGACGGCGGCGAGCAGCAGCAGGTCGTCGGTGAGCAGTTGTAGCCGCTCGGTGTCGGTGAGCGCGTCGCGCACCACCTGCGGCCACTCCACGCCCGCCGGGTGGGCCAGCGGGACCTCCAGCGAGTTGCGCAGCGCGGCCAGCGGGCTGCGCAGCTCGTGCGAGGCGTCCGAGACGAGTCGGCGCTGCTCGTCGATCGCGTGTTCCAGTCGGCCGAGCGTGGTGTTGGTGGTCTCGGCCAGCCGCGCGATGGCGTCCCGCGAGGGTGGCACCGGGACGCGTTCGTGGAAGGCCCCGGCGCCGATCCGGGCCATGCCCCGGCGGATCGACTCCACCGGCCGCAGCGCCAGGCCGGTGACCAGCCAGGCGATCAGGGCGGTGAACAGGGTCGCGGCGGGCAGCACGTAGCGCAGCAGGATGCCGGTGATCCGGTCCTCGGCCTGGTCGGCGACGGTGGGGTTGACCAGCAGGTAGACGGTGACGCGCTGCTCCGGCATGCCCAGGATGCCGGTGTACTGCCGCAGGGTCCGGGAGGAGACCGGGTCGGTGACCCGCTTGATCATGGTGACGTCCCGGCCGATGAGGGAGGGGCCGTTCTCCGGCAGGTGGAACAGCCGGGTGTGGTCGGGCAGGGTGATCCGGACCCGCTCGGTGTGCGCGGGGGAGACGTCCTGGGGGTAGGGCGGGAGGGGTGCGAAGGGTTCGGGCGGCAGGCCCGCGTACTCGCCCAGCAGGGTGTTGGCCCCGGTCTCTTTCTTGTCGGGGTAGATGGTGATGCTGCCCTGGCCGTCGGGGGCGAGCGGGAAGGCCACCTGGCCGTCGGCCAGGACCAGCAGGAACGACTCCTTCAGGGTCGAGGTCCAGGTCTGGGTGCCGGTGGTGATGTCGTGGGCGACGAGCTGGGCACTTTCCTGGGCCTGCTTCTCGGCGACGGCCGTCCACTGGTCGTGGACCGCGCCGCCGACCCAGAGGGCGGCCACCGAGAAGGCCAGCACGGAGGCGAGGGCCGCGCCGAGGGCGGCGCGGATGCGGAGCGAGGAGCGGTGCCAGGGGCGCAGCAGCGGGCGGAGGCGGTCAGTGTGCATCGGGCACCAGCCGGTATCCGGCGCCGCGCACCGTCTCGATCCGGCAGCCGATGCCGGGCACGTCCAGTTTCCGCCGCAGGGCGGCGACGTAGACCTCGACGATGTTCACGTCGCCCCGGAAGGCGGCGTCCCAGACGGTGTCCAGGATGCCGCCCTTGGGGACCACCTCGCCGGGGCGGTGGGCCAGGCATTCCAGCACGGCGAACTCCTTGGTGGTGAGCCGGACCTGTCGGTCGGCGGCGGTGCAGCGGCGGGCCGCCGGGTCGATCCGCAGCGCGCCGACCGCGAGCACCGGCGGGCGGGCGGCGGCGCCGCGGCGCAGCAGGGCGCGCAGCCGGGCGGTGAGGACGACGTAGGAGAACGGCTTGCTGAGGAAGTCGTCCGCGCCGCAGTCCAGCGACTCGGCCTCGTCGTACTCGCCATTCTTCGCGGTGAGCATCAGAATCGGTACGGAATTTCCGGTGGCGCGCAGTTCGCGGCAGACCTTGAAGCCGTTGAGGCCGGGCAGCATCAGATCGAGCACGATCGCCGAATAGGGCTCGGTGAGGGCGAGTTCGAGCCCGTGGACGCCGTCGTGGGCCAGGTCGACCGCGTATCCCTCGGCCGCCAGCCCCTGCCTCAGGGACTGCGCGAGCCGCTCCTCGTCCTCGATGATCAGTAGCCGCATGACGGACATCCTTGGGGGAATTACGTTTTCCCGCAACGGCCTTGACCGGCTTGCCCGGGATATCCGAGCTGAAGTTTTCCTCAGCTTTCCTCAGTTTCCCTTCAGTGGGGAATTCCTAGCGTCCGGGTCATGGATTTCCGACGTGTGCTGCCGTGGTCGGTGGCCGCCCTGCTCGCCCCGCTGTACGCCGCCGTCTCGCTCACCAGATACGGCCGGTTGGAGAGTTCGGGTTTCGACCTGGGCATCTTCGAGGAGGCGGTGCGCGCCTACGCCCGGCTCGAAGCACCGGTGGTCGCGCTGAAGGGCACGGGCTTCAACCTCCTGGGCGACCACTTCAGTCCGGTGCTGGCGGTGCTGGCGCCGTTCTACCGGCTCTGGCCGGGGGCGGGCACGCTGCTGGTGGCGCAGGCGGTGCTGGTGGCGCTGTCCGCGGTACCGGTGACGGCGTACGCGGTGCGGGTGCTGGGGACGGCGGGCGGGGCGGTCGCCGGGGTCGCGTACGGGCTGTCGGCGGGGTTGCAGAGCGCGGTGGCGTTCGACTTCCACGAGGTGGCCTTCGCGGTGCCGCTCGCGGCGGCCGCGGTGGTGGCGCTGGCCCGGGAGCGGTACGGCCCGGCGGTGGCGTGGGCGCTGCCGCTGCTGCTGGTCAAGGAGGACCAGGCGCTGCTGGTCGCGGCGGTCGGCGGCTACGTGTGGTGGCGCGGGCGGCGCCGGCTGGGGGCGGTCACCGTGCTGGCGGCGGTGGCGGCCGGCCTGCTGGTCACCCTGGTGGTGATTCCGGCGCTCAACCCGGGCGGCGAGTACACGTACGGGCACATGGGGGAGTACGGCGGCGGGAACCCGCTGGCGCGGCTGCTGTTCCCGGCGGTCAAGGCGCTGACCGTCCTGCTGCTGCTGGCGCCGACGCTGCTGCTGGCGCTGCGCTCGCCGCTGGTGCTGCTGGCGGGCGTGCTGCTGGCGGCCCGGTTCTGGGTGGACAATCCGGCGTTCTGGCGCACCGGGCAGCACTACGACGCGGTGCTGGTGCCGCTGCTGTTCACGGCGGGGCTGCACGGGGCGGGCCTGCTGTTGTCCCGGCTGTCCCGGCTGGGCCGGCTGGGCCGGGGGCTGCCGGTGGCGGCGGGGATGCTCGCCGTCACGGTGGCGCTGACCGCGACCGGCCCGGTGGCGGGCGTGCTGTCGGGGGACGCCTGGCGGGGCGACGGGCGGGCGGCGCAGGTGCGCCGGGTGCTGGCGGTCGTCCCGGACGGCGCCCGGGTGGCCGCCGCCAACCGTCTGGCGCCGCAGCTGACCGGGCGCTGCACGGTGTCGCTGTTCCCGTACCTGACGCCGCCGGGTGGTGCGGGCGGGCCGGGCGGCTGGGGGCGGCCGGTGGCGGAGTGGGTGGCGGTGCTGGAGGAGCCGGACGGCTTCCCGGTGCCGGTGGCGGAGCAGCGGCGGTTCCTGGCCGGCCTGGTCGACGGCGGCGGGTACCGGCGGGTGGCGGACGGGGCCGGGGTGGCGGTGTACCACTGGCAGCCGGGGCAGGCCGACGGCCGGTGACCCCGGGCGGGGCGCACCGGCCGTCGGCGCGGGTGCGGCGGGTCAGCCGTCGGTGCGCTCGCCCCGGTCGGTGCGGCCGTCCTCGCGGGTGGCGGAACCGCCGCGGGAGCCGCCGGTGAACGTGTCGGCGAAGGTGTCGCGGAGCTTGCCGCCGACGGTCGCGGCGCCGCCGGCCACGTCGCGGATCAGGCCCATCAGCGGGTCCTTGCTCTCCTTCACCGAGGTCGTGTAGTGGTCGGCGGCGGCCTTCCACTGCTCGCCGACCGAGGTGTCCGGGTCGTCCGTGCGGCGCGGGTAGGCGCCGGCCAGGATCGAGCGGTACTCGTCGCTCTCCGCCCACTTCTTCAGCTGGGCGACCCGTACCACCGCGAACGGGTGGCTCTGCGGCAGCAGCTGGAGCAGCTTGAGCACGCCGTCGCGCAGGTCGCCGGCCTTGTCGTACTCCTCGGCCTGCTCCAGGAAGGCGTCGACGTTCAGTTCGGCCAGGTTGTGCCCGCCGGCCAGTTTCATCAGGGCGCGCATGGACGCCTGGACGTCCTGCCCGGCGAGCAGGCCGGCCCGGTCGCTGGACAGCTCCGCCTTGCGGAACCACTCCTTGAGCGCGGTGACGATCGCCATGATCGCCAGGTTGCCGAGCGGCACCCAGGCGACCCGGGTGGCGATGTTGGTGAGGATCATCAGCATCGTCCGGTAGACCGCGTGGCCGGACATCGCGTGGCCGACCTCGTGGCCGATGACCGAGCGCAGCTCCTCCTCGTCGAGCAGCTCGATCAGGCCGCTGGTGATCACGATGATCGGGGTGTCGATGCCGATGCAGTACGCGTTGACCGTCGGGTCCTGGGTGACGTACAGGTCCGGGACCTGCTCCAGGTCGAGCACGTAGGCGGCGTCGCGCACCATGTCGTACAGCTCGGGGAACTGGCGCTCGGAGGTCTTCACGGCGGTGGCCAGGAACATCAGCCGGATCGAGCGCTCGGACACCAGCCCGGCGAGCTTCCTCAGGACGTCGTCGAAGCCGGTGAGCTTGCGCAGGGCGACCAGGGCGGAACGGTCCGCGGGGTGCTCCCAGGCGCGGGTGGAGATGTCGGGGAAGCGCTGGCGGCGCCGGCTCGGGGTCTTCGCGGTCGGGTCGGTCATGGTCTGAGTACCTCCTGGTCGACGGCGGCCCCGGCTCGGCGGCCGGCCCCCGCTGGTCTACGCCTGCAACGACTGTCCTTGCAACGTCCGCGGTTGCGTACTCGTCCCCACGGGCAGCGTACGCGCGGGCCGGGCCACGCCGCAGGGGCCGGTGGGCGGCGCCGGTGTGAGGCCGGTCTACCCTGAATGTCCTGGAGAACCGAGACCGGATCCGGCCGCGGTACCGAGCAGTTCGAGGAGCCCCGCAGATGTCCACCGACGCGCTTGTCAGCCTGGCCGCACCCATCTCCAACGAGGCCGGCCCGGGCCTGTTCCTGCGGATCATCGTGGTGGCGTCGTTCGTCGGCGTCGGCCTGCTGGTCTGGATCATGGCGCGCGCCTTCCGCGGCAACTGAGCACCGCCGCCCCGGTTCGGGCTCACGCCCGGTCAGCGGCGGTGGGCCGCCGAGCGGTTGCCGGGTAAGCCCCCGTACGATGACAGGTGGGCCTTCACCGGCCCGGAAGAACCCCTGGTCCGTTCACCCGAGCCGAGAAGGTCCCGCCGACCATGAACACTGCCGCCGCACTCCCCGTCCTGAACCTGCTCGCCGAGAGCGAGGGGGGCAACCACGAGAGCCTGAACCCGTACCTGACGGGTGGCGCCGCACTGTTCATCCTGGCGCTCCTGCTCTTCGTGACCACCCGCTTCAACCGGGACCGCTGAGCCGCCTCCCGGGGCCGCTCGGGGAGCGTCCGGCGTACCGGCCGGCCGCTCCCTCACGCGTCTTCGGACAACCCCCACCCGGGCGTTCCCGCACCGTAACGGGCGTCGCGTAAGGTGTGGCGGCATGGGAGAGCAGGCCGGGAATCCCGGCGGACCGGAACCGGTGAAGAAGCGCCTCGGGGTGATGGGCGGCACCTTCGACCCGATCCACCACGGCCACCTGGTCGCCGCCAGCGAGGTGGCGAGCGCGTTCCACCTGGACGAGGTGATCTTCGTGCCGACCGGGCAGCCGTGGCAGAAGAGCGACCGCCACGTCACCCCGGCCGAGGACCGCTACCTGATGACGGTCATCGCCACCGCCGAGAACCCGCAGTTCTCGGTCAGCCGGATCGACATCGACCGCGAGGGCCCGACGTACACCGTCGACACCCTGCGCGACCTGCACTCCCAGCACCCGGACGCCGACCTCTTCTTCATCACCGGCGCCGACGCGCTCGCCCAGATCCTGTCCTGGCGCGACTCCGACGAGCTCTTCTCGCTCGCGCACTTCATCGGGTGCACCCGCCCGGGACACACCCTGTCGGACGCCGGACTCCCGGTGGGCGGGGTCTCCCTGGTCGAGGTCCCCGCGCTGGCCATCTCCTCCACGGACTGCCGCAACCGGGTCGCCAAGGGCGAACCGGTCTGGTACCTCGTCCCGGACGGCGTGGTCCGCTACATCGACAAGCGGGCGCTCTACGCGCCGCACCGGACCTGACCAGGAGCGGGCGTGACCGAGCGAAGCGGCGGAGGCCGGCAGCACCAGCACCAGCAGCAGCCGGAGGACTGGTCGACCGGGCAGTACCAGCAGTACCAGGGGGGCTACCAGCAGCAGCCCGAACAGGTCCCGGAGCAGCAGCAGTACGACCAGTACGGGCAGCCGGTGTACACGGGGGACCCGTACGGCGGCTACCAGGAGCAGCAGCCGTACCAGGCGTACCAGCAGCCCCCGCAGCAGCAGTACGACCAGCAGCAGTACGACCAGTACGGGCAGCCCGTGCAGGCGTACCAGCAGCAGGGGGGCTACGGCTACCAGGACCCGGCGTACGGCGCATGGGGGTCGCCCGGGCCGGAGGCCGGGGGCGGCTACCAGCAGCAGGCCTACCCGGCGGCGGGTGCGCCGGCGGCGGTCGAGCCCGAGGCCGTCGTCGCGCCTGCGCCCGCCGCGTCCGCGCCCGGCGCCCCCGTCGCCCCCGCGCCGCCGCGCCCGCGCGTGCCCCGGCCCGCCGCCGAGGCGGCGGGCGCCAAGCCCGAGCCGCCGTCCGAACTGGTCGGCGGGGCCCGGGCCGGCAAGGCCGGCGGCAAGCCTGGAGGCAAGGCCGCCAAGGACGACTACCCCACGGACGAGTTCACCTTCGTCGACGAGGAGGGGGAGGAGTCCGAGGACGTCATCGACTGGCTGAAGTTCGCCGAGTCCCGCAGCGAGGTGCGCGCCGAGCGCCGCCGCCGGCTGCGCAACCGGCTGATCGGCCTCGGCGTGGTGGTGGCGCTCGCGGCGGCCGGCACCGGCGGCTACCTCTGGTTCACCGGCGACAAGCAGACCGCGGCGAGCGCGGCCGGTCCGCGCCAGGTCAGCGTGGTCCACCTGCGCGACCTCCAGGGCAAGGTCTCCAGCGCGCTGCTGGTCAACGACTCCACCGGGAAGAAGGGCACCGTGCTGCTGCTGCCCGACACCCTGCGGCTGCCCGGCCCCGGCGACCCGCCGGTCACCACCGTCGGCCAGGCCATGGACAGCATCGGCGCCTCCGCGACCCGCGACGGCCTGTCCACCGTGCTCGGCGCCCCGGTCGCGGGCACCTGGCGGCTGGACACCCCCTACCTGGAGATGCTGGTCTCCCAGCTCGGCGGCGTCCGGGTGGACACCAACGCCGAGACCCACGAGGGCGGCAAGCCGGACGGCAAGCTGCTGTCCGCGGCCGGCAAGAACACCCTGCTGAACGGGAAGGCCGCGGTCGCGTACGCCACCCTCCAGGCGCCCGGCGAGAACCGGGACGCCCAACTGGCCCGGTTCGGACAGGTGATGGACGCGGTGGTGCGCACCATGCCCACCGAGTTCAAGGACGCCAAGGACGACGTGCACCGGATGAACGCGGTGCTCGACCCCTCGCTGCCCGAGGACGCCCTCGCCGGAGTGCTCGCCCAGCTCGCCCAGCAGGCGAAGGACGGCCACCTCGGCACCACCGCGCTGACCGTCAAACCGGACGGCGGCCTGGACGAGGCCACCGCCGGCAAGCAGGTCAAGGACGTGCTCGGCGGCACCGTGAAGTCCGCGGCCTCCGCCGACGCCCCCGCCCGGGTCTCGCTCCAGGACGCCACCGGCAACGACCAGGCGGCGGCCGCCGCACAGGTCCAGATCGTGAACTCCGGCCTGACCTTCCTGCCCGGCTCCAAGACCGCCGCGCAGGCCGCCAGTGAGATCCGCTACACCGACGACGCCCGGCAGGCCGCGGCGAAGTCGCTGGCGATCAGCCTCGGACTGCCGGACACGGCGGTGAAGAAGGTCGGCGACGCCCAGAACGCGGACCTGGTGGTCGTGCTCGGCAAGGACTACCAGCCGCCGAAGAGCCAGTAGGCCGCGGCCTCCGGCCCGGGCGGCCCCGGAAAAGCGTTCCGGGGCCGCCCGGGCGGCGTGAGATCCTGGAAGGCGACCCCCGGCCAGGAGCCAGGGGTCGCCCCCCAAGCCGCCGAGCCGGAAGAACACCGTGACCGTCACCGACCACAGCCAGCAGCTCATCACCGTCGCCGCGCAGGCGGCGGCCGACAAGCTCGCGCACAACATCATCGCCTTCGACGTCAGCGAGGTGCTGTCGATCACCGACGCCTTCCTGATCGCCTCCGCCAACAACGACCGCCAGGTCCGGTCGATCGCCGAGGAGATCGAGGACCAGCTGCGCGAGCAGCTGGACATCAAGCCGGTGCGCCGCGAGGGCGAGCGCGACGGCCGCTGGATCCTGCTCGACTACCTGGACATCGTCGTGCACGTCCAGCACTCCGAGGAGCGCTCCTTCTACTCGCTGGACCGCCTCTGGAAGGACTGCCCCGAGCTGCCGCTGCCCGAGGACGCCCTGGCCACGCGCAACCGGCCCGACGCCCACACCGACGAGGCCGGCAACGTCGTCGCCCCGGCCGACGACTTCGGCAAGCCCGAGGACCTGCACTGAGCCGGGACGGGCGGGGGCCGCGCGTCGTCTTCTGGCGCCACGGCCAGACCTCGTGGAACCTGGAGTCCCGCTTCCAGGGCACCACGGACATCGAACTGACCGACCAGGGCGTCCTCCAGGCCCAGCGGGCGGCCCGGCTGCTCTCCGGCCTGCGCCCCGACCTGCTGATCTCCTCCGACCTCACCCGGGCCAAGCGCACGGCCGAGGAACTGGCCGAGGTCACCGGCCTCGACGTGCAGCACCACGAGGGCCTGCGGGAGACCTACGCGGGCTCCTGGCAGGGCCTGACCAACGCCGAGATCCGCGACCGCTTCCCGGAGGAGTACGCGGCCTGGGCGGCCGGCGAGCCGGTGCGGCGCGGCGGCGGCGAACTGGCCACCGAGGTCGCCGACCGCTCGGTGCCGGTCGTGCTGGAGGCCGTCGACAAGCTGCCGGAGGACGGGACGCTGGTGGTGGTCAGCCACGGCGGCACCATCCGCACCATGCTCGGGCGGCTGCTGGACCTGGACCCGGTCCAGTGGGAGTGCTTCGGCGGGCTGTCCAACTGTTGCTGGTCGGTGCTCGGACAGGGGGCGCGCGGCTGGCGCCTGCTGGAGCACAACGCGGGCACGCTCCCGCAGCCGGTCATCGGCGACGACACCTGAGCGACGACGCCTGAGCGATGACGCCTGAGCGACGGGCGCGTCGCGGGGTGGGGTGGGGTGCGGGCGGGGTTGCGGGCATGCAGGGGCTTGCCGGGGGCTCGCCAGGGGCGTGCAGGGGCTTCGCAGGGGCGGATTTCGCAGTTCCGGCCCTGACCAGCTAGAGTTTTCCTCGTTCGCAGGGAAGGAACGCGGCCCGGAAGGGAAGCGGGAGATCCGACGACTGCGGGGCTATAGCTCAGTTGGTAGAGCGCTTGCATGGCATGCAAGAGGTCTGGGGTTCAATTCCCCATAGCTCCACTCCGCACCAGCGATCCTGTTCGATCAGGAGCGCCCGTGTCGCGGGGCTGTAGCTCAGTTGGTAGAGCGCTTGCATGGCATGCAAGAGGTCCGGGGTTCAATTCCCCGTAGCTCCACAGTAGTTGAGAGGCCGTCACCCATCGGGTGGCGGCCTCTCGCGTTGCCGGGCCGCCTCTGTGGGTCTGCCAGTTCCCGTCGCCGGGGCGCCTCCGGGGTGACCTGCGGGCCCGGGGGTGGCAGTGCGGGTCCCGAAGTGGGGGCGCGGGCCCCGGGGGCGGGAGCGCGGGTCTCGGGGAGGGGGAGCGGGGGCCTGAGGGAGCGGGAACGCGGGCCCCTGGGAACGGATTCGTGGAGCACCCCCGGGACCGTGTAAAGTGGGCGATGTCGCCGAGGGAAACCGGACGGAAACGGTCGAAAGCCTCCGGTGACATCGCAGGTCAAGGGGCTGTAGCTCAGTTGGTAGAGCGCTTGCATGGCATGCAAGAGGTCCGGGGTTCAATTCCCCGTAGCTCCACAGCAGTCGAGGGCCGCCTCCCGAAATGGGAGGCGGCCCTTCGGCGTTCTGCGCATGCCACCGGCGGAAGGGCCGGAAAGACCGCTACCGTCGTTCCATGGCCGATCTGGAGCGAAGGCGGAACGAGGAACTGGCCCGGATACTGCACCAGCTCGGCTGGAGTCCGGAACGGCTCGCCCGCGAGGTGAGCCTCGCCCTGCCGCCAGGCCTGGCCATCAGCTCCACCGCCCCCTACAAGTGGCGCGACCGCGGCATGGTGCCGCGCAGCCCGCACGACCAGACCGTCTGCGAAGTGCTCAGCCGCACCCTCGGCATCGCCGTCACCTACGAACAGCTCTGGGGCCGGATGGGCGGCCACCGCGGCGCCAAGATCCTCTCGCCCCGGCTGCTCACCGACCCGTGGACCGCCGACACCGCCCAGACCGCGCTGCGCGAGGCCGCCACCGACGCCGGGCCCGTCCGCCTCACCGACCTCTTCCGCGGCGCCGACCTCGACCAGGCCGCCGAACGGCTCGCCTCCCCGCCCCCGCCCGTCGGGGGCGGCGAAGGGGCGCTGCGCATCGACCCCGGCCTCGTCGGCGACCTCGGCCTGTCCTACCGCAGCAAGCAGCGGCTCGAACGCTCCTGCGGCGGCGGACTCGTCCTCGGCCCCACCCGGGCCGAACTCGCCATGCTGGCCAAGCTGCTGGAACTCGGCGCCTACGACGAACGGGTCGGCCGCGAGCTGTACGGCACGGCCAGCCGGCTCGCCCGGCTGGCCGGCTGGGCCGCGTACGACCTCGGCCACGACGCGGCCGCCCAGCGCGCCTTCGTCGCCGCCCTGCGGGCCGCCCACGTCAGCGGCGACGTCCGGCTCGGCGTCGCCGTGCTCGGCGGCCTGGTGGTGCTCGCCACCCAGGGCACCGGAGGGCGCGGCCTGGACGCCGTCGCCGCGCTCAACACCGCCCTGGCCCGGCACGGCTCCGTACTGAGCCCCGTCGGCCGGGCCCGGCAACTCGGCCGGATCGCCCGCGCGCACGGCCGCCGGGGCGAGGCCGAGCAGGCCGAGGCCGCCGCCGCCCGGGCCTTCGCCGAACTCGACGGCGTGCCCGGCACGGAGGCGGCCCGCGCCGAACTCGCCGGGATGGTGGGGGAGGGGCGGCTGGCACTCGGCCAGCACCGGATGGCCAAGGCGCTGCTCGCCGAGGCCGTCGCCGGGCTGGGGGCCGGCCGCGGGCGGTCCAAGGCGCTGCTGATGGTCCGCCTCGCCGAGACCCACCGGCGCCTCGGCGACCAGCGGGAGGCCGCCCGCACCGCGTCGCTCGCCCGGGCGCTCGCGGCGGGCATGCAGTCCGAGCGGCTGGCGCGGGCGCTGCGCGACTTCGACGCGGCGACGCGGGCGGCGTCGGCGTCGGCGGGGCGGTGAGGTCTGTGTGTGGCGGGGCGGGGGCGGGGGCGGGGGCGGCGTCGGTGGGGCGGGGGCTGCGTGTGGTGGGGGGCTTCCCGGGTCGGCGGTGAGGTCCGTGCGGGGGCGGGCCCGGGGCCGTCGGGCCCCGGTGGATACCCGGGAGCGCGCTGATCTGCTTGCGGTACCCTGAGCCCATGCGAACCGTGCGCCTGCTCCTTAGCCGGCCGCGCTGACCAGGACCGGTTACGCCCTCGGGCGGTGCCGGAGTCGGCGTGGCGTCCCCTCCTGCGAGGGGATTTTTTGTTTTCCGCCCCCGTTCACGGGCCGGCCGTGTCCGCGGTTCGCCAACTGACATCGATGGAGCTTGAAGGACCATGAGCGAGACGACCCCTGCGTCCGGCACGGCCGAGACCGCGACCGAGCCGTTCCGGTACAGCGCCGCGCTGGCGGCGGAGATCGAGTCCCGCTGGCAGGACCTCTGGGAGAAGGAGGGCACCTTCAACGCCCCCAACCCCGCCGGTGCGCTGGCCGACCCGGCGGCCGGAGACGTCGCCGCGAAGCCGCACAGCTTCATCATGGACATGTTCCCGTACCCCTCGGGCGCGGGCCTGCACGTCGGCCACCCGCTGGGCTACATCGCCACCGACGTCTACGCCCGCTACCAGCGGATGACCGGCCACAACGTGCTGCACACGCTGGGCTACGACGCGTTCGGCCTGCCCGCCGAGCAGTACGCGGTGCAGACCGGCACCCACCCGCGGGTCTCCACCGAGGCCAACATCGCCAACATGCGCCAGCAGCTGCGCCGGCTGGGCCTGGGCCACGACCCGCGCCGCTCGATCTCCACGATCGACCCGGAGTACTACCGCTGGACCCAGTGGATCTTCCTGCAGATCTTCAACTCCTGGTACGACGAGCAGGCCGGCCGGGCCCGGCCGATCGCCGAGCTGATCGCCCGGTTCGAGTCCGGCGCGAAGCCGACCCCGGACGGGCGCCCGTGGGCCGACCTGTCCGCCGCCGAGCGCGACGAACTGCTGGGCGAGTACCGGCTGGCGTACTCCAAGGAGGTGCCGGTCAACTGGTGCCCCGGCCTGGGCACCGTCCTGGCCAACGAGGAGGTCACCGCGGACGGCCGCTCCGAGCGCGGCAACTTCCCGGTGTTCAAGTCCAACCTGCGCCAGTGGATGATGCGCATCACCGCGTACTCCGACCGCCTGATCTCCGACCTGGACCTGCTGGACTGGCCCGAGGCCATCAAGCTCCAGCAGCGCAACTGGATCGGGCGCTCCGAGGGCGCCCGGGTCGACTTCGCCGTCGACTCCGGTGAGAAGATCACCGTCTTCACCACCCGGCCCGACACCCTGTTCGGCGCCACCTACATGGTGCTGGCCCCCGAGCACGGCCTGGTCGACTCGATCGTCCCGGCCGCCTGGCCCGCGGACGTGCCCGCCGAGTGGACCGGCGGCGCCGCCACCCCCGCCGAGGCCGTCGCCGCCTACCGCGCCACCGCCGCCGCCAAGTCGGACGTCGAGCGGCAGGTCGAGGCCAAGGTCAAGACCGGCGTCTTCACCGGCGCCTACGCCGTGAACCCGGTCAGCGGCGCGTCCGTCCCGGTGTTCATCGCCGACTACGTGCTGATGGGCTACGGCACCGGCGCCATCATGGCCGTCCCCGCCCACGACCACCGCGACTTCGCCTTCGCCCGCGCCTTCGCGCTGCCGATGCGCTGCGTCGTCCAGCCCACCGACGGGCGCGGCGAGGACCCGGCCGCCTGGGACGACGCCTTCGACACCTACGACTCCGTCATCGTCAACTCCTCCCGGGACGGGCTGACGCTGGACGGGCTGGGCGTCGTCGACGCCAAGGCCGCCGTCACCGCCTGGCTGGCCGAGCGCGGCATCGGCGAGGGCACCGTCAACTACCGTCTGCGGGACTGGCTGTTCAGCCGCCAGCGGTACTGGGGCGAGCCCTTCCCGATCGTCTACGACGAGGACGGCGTCATGCACGCGCTGCCCGAGTCGATGCTGCCGGTCGAGGTCCCCGAGGTCGAGGACTACTCGCCGCACACCTACGACCCGTACGACGCCACCTCCTCGCCCAAGACCCCGCTGTCGCGCAACGAGGCCTGGGTCAACGTCGAACTGGACCTGGGCGACGGCGTCCGCACCTACCGGCGCGAGACCAACACCATGCCCAACTGGGCGGGTTCGTGCTGGTACGAGCTGCGCTACGTCGACCCGTCGAACTCCTCGGCGGTCGTCGACCCGGCCAACGAGAAGTACTGGCTCGGCCCCACGGCCACCAAGCCGGCCGGCGGCGCCGACCTGTACGTCGGCGGTGCCGAGCACGCCGTGCTGCACCTGCTGTACGCGCGCTTCTGGCACAAGGTGCTGCACGACCTGGGCCACGTCTCGTCCGTCGAGCCGTTCCACAAGCTGTTCAACCAGGGCATGATCACCGCCGACGTCTACCGCGACGAGCGCGGCTTCCCGGTGCCCGCCGCCGAGGTCGAGGAGCGCGACGGCCAGTACTTCTGGCAGGGCGAGGCCGTCAAGCGCGAGGCCGGCAAGATGGGCAAGTCCCTGAAGAACGCCGTCGCCCCCGACGAGATCGCCGACGAGTACGGCGCCGACACGCTGCGCCTGTACGAGATGTCCATGGGCCCGCTGGACGTCTCCCGCCCCTGGGACACCCGCGCCGTCGTCGGCTCGTACCGCTTCCTGCAGCGGCTGTGGCGCAACGTCGTCTCGGAGGCCACCGGCGACCTGGTCGTCACCGAGGAGGAGCCGGACGAGGCGACGCTGCGTGCCCTGCACAAGGCGATCGACGGCATCCGCGGCGACATGGCCGGGCTGCGGTTCAACACGGCCGTCGCCAAGGCGATCGAGCTGAACAACTACCTGGTCAAGCGCGGCTCCACGCCGCGCGCCGTGGCCGAGCAGCTGGTCCTGATCGTCGCGCCGCTGGCCCCGCACATCGCCGAGGAGCTGTGGCGCCGGCTGGGCCACGACGAGTCGCTGGCGCACACCGACTACCCGGTCGCCGACCCGGCGTACGTGGTGGACGAGACGGTGACCTGCGTGGTGCAGCTCAAGGGCAAGGTGAAGGCCAGGCTGGAGGTCGCGCCGACGATCTCGGACGCCGAGCTGGAGGCGCTGGCGCTGGCCGACCCGGCCGTCGTCGCGGCGATCGGCGAGGCGCCGGTGCGCAAGGTGATCGCGCGGGCGCCGAAGCTGGTGAACATCGTTACGGGCTGAGGCTGAGAGGCTGAGGCTCAGGTCGGTCGGCTGCGGTTGAGGTCGGCCGGCTGCGGTTGAGGTCGCGCGGCTGATGTCGGTCGGTTGGTAGTCGGCCGGCTGAGGCTGCTGGGGCGGGTGTCCTTCGGGACGCCCGCCCTTGCTCGTGCCCGGGGCCCTGGGAGGACCCCCGAACCCTCGGGGAGATCCCCGATCTGTCCCTGATCTCCGCTGCCCGGGCCCGTTCCGTCCGCCCCGGGCCCGATCCGGCGGCTACCGTGGAACCCTCGGCAGTACGGCCCGCGTTGGGTCCGGTGGGGGCCGAAACGGTGGCGGAAGGTGGCTCGCGATGGACGCGTTCGGCGTGATGATCGGCCTGGTCCTGCTCTTCGGGATCGCGGCGTTCGTCCTGGCCGTGGTCGGCACGGTCAAGGCGGCGAAGGCCGTCGCCACGAAGATCGGGCGGCACGAGGCCAACGCCCGGCGCGCCGTGGAGAACGCCACCCTCAAGGCGAAGACCTTCACCAAGGTCGGACCGCCCGGCCAGATCGCCGCCGTCCGGCTCGGCCTGCGCACCTCGCTCGACGGCACCCGGCAGGTGCTGGAGAGCGGCCTCCCCCAGGACGGCCAGCTCGGCGAGTCCCTCGCCCTGCTCGGCAGGCTCGACGCACACGCCGCCGAACTCGACGGCGAACTGCGGATGCTGGAGCGGGAGCCGGACACCGCGCGGATCGCGGCCAAGCTGCCGGAGCTGCGCGAGCGCGCCGAACGGATCACCCACTCCGCGGAGACCATGCGCTGGGCCGCGCAGGACCGGATGCACCGGTTCGCGGACGACGAGCTGAGCCGGCTCAGCCAGGAGTGCGAGAGCGAGGCGGGGGCGCTGCGGCACTGGGACACCTCGGGGGAGTCGTCGTCCGCGTCCGCCTCCGGCTCCGGCTCCGCTGCGTCCTCCGCGTCCTCCGCGTCCTCGGGTTCGGGGGCGTCCTCGGGTTCGGGTTCTGGCTCGGGGGCGGCCTCCGGGGGTGCTGCGCGGGCCGGGCTGACGGACGGGAAGGGCCGTCCGAGCGCCGAGGAGCTCCTCGGACTCGCCGACCCGCTGGCCAAGCTGGCCCAGCGGCTGCGGAAGCCGTCGGCGGGGCCCACGGCAGGCTGAGCTGAGCCGAGCCTGAGCCGAGCACCCCGCGCCGGGTGCTGCGGCCGTGCTTCGGCGGGTGCTGCGTGCTTGCTCCGGCGGCGCCCTCGGGGCCTTTCGGGGCTCGCACCCGGGCGCTGTCCTCCCGGACGAACGGGGAGTAATCTCCGCCTCATGCCCTCTGACCTCGCACTTGTCACCGACTCCACGGCCTACCTGCCGCAGGAGACCCTCGACCGGTACGGGATCACGGTGGTCCCGCTGAGCGTCGCGGTCGGTGACGCGGTCCTGTGCGAAGGCGTCGAGATCTCCCCCAAGGACGTCGCCGAGGCGCTGCGCGACAAGCAGCGGGTGACGACCTCCCGACCGAACCCCGAGGCCTTCGCCGCCGCCTATCGGGCCGCCGCCGAGGCCGGGGCGAAGGGCATCGTCTCGGTGCACATCTCCGGCGAGCTGTCCGGCACGGTGGAGGCCGCCCGGCTGGCGGCCGCCGAGGCGCCGGTACCCGTGCGGGTGGTGGACAGCCGACTGGTCGGCATGGCCCTCGGATACGCGGTGCTGGCGGCGGCCGAGGCGATCGCGGCCGGGCGGGACCTGGCGGAGGCGGCCGAGGCCGCCACCCGGCGGGCGGCCGTGACCAGCGGGTTCTTCTACGTCGACACCCTGGAACACCTGCGCAGGGGTGGCCGGATCGGGGCGGCGCGGGCGCTGCTCGGGTCGGCGCTGGCGGTCAAGCCGCTGCTGCACCTGGACGGGGGGCGGATCGAACCGCTGGAGAAGGTGCGCACCGCGTCGCGGGCGATCGCGCGCTTGGAGGAGATCGCCGTCGAGCGCTCGGGGGGCGGGGAGGTCGACATCACCGTGCACCACCTGGCGGCCGAGGAACGGGCCGAGCCGCTCGCGGAGCGGCTGCGGGCCCGGGTGCCGGGGCTGCGGGAGCTGTACGTGGGCGAGGTGGGGGCGGTGATCGGCGCGCACGTCGGGCCGGGGCTGCTCGCGGTGGTCGTCGCGCCGCGCTGAGCGGGCCGGGCGTGCCGTGTCGCGGGCTCTGGTCAACTCTTCGTGGCGCTGATCACTCGTGTGAGTGATCTGTTTTGTCCACAACCCCTGAGTTATCCACAGGGGTTCGGTAATTTCTGCGTACTCTGCCGAGGACTCCTACCGTCCTCGGCATGACGACCATGGGCCTGGGCGCGGCGAAGCGCCACGAGATCAACGAGACCGTCCGGCTGCGGATGGCGGCGCTGCTGCCGACCGGCGGCGGCGTCGCGGGCGATGGGGCGGGAGCAGAGGCCGGGGCGGGCGGGCCGGTGGGCTCCGGTGCCGCGATGGGCGCGCTCGCGTCGACCGGGCCGCCTTCGGGCGCGGTTCCGTCCGGGGCGGGGGAGCGGCCTCCGTCGGCGGGGCCTGTGCCGCCTGTGCCGTTGGAGCCGGTCAGGGCGGGCGGTGACGCGGATCCGCCGGGGCCGGGGGCCGGGTCGGGCCTTCGATTCGGCTCGGCGATGGCACTCGACCGGCGGGCGGTGGCCGGGTTGGCCGTCCTGCTGCTGTTCGCGGTCGGCTACGCCGTGCAGCACTTCTGGCTGGCCAGACCGCAGGCGGTGGCCGTGCCGGCGTTGGCGTCCGCCCCGGTCTCACCGGTCCCACCGGTCTCGCCGGGGGTGGAGGGGGTGGCGGGGGCGGCATCCGCGTCCGTGCCGACTCCGGCCTTGGGCCCGGGCCCGGCCGCGGTCTCGGTGGCCGATCCCGTCGGCCCCGGGGGTGGGGCGGTCGTCGTGGTCGACATCGGCGGGCGGGTTCACCTCGCCGGCCTGCACACCCTGCCGGGTGGCTCGCGGGTGGCCGACGCCCTACGGGCGGCGGGCGGTCCGCTGCCGGAGACGGACACCCGAAGCCTCAACCTGGCCCGGGTCCTGACGGACGGTGAACAGATCCTGGTCGGCGAGCCGGCTCAGGCCTCCGCCCCGGGAGCCGGAGCCGGCAACGGACCGCCGGCGGCCGGCACGCCCAGACCGCCCGTCAGCCTCAACCGCGCCGGCCTCGAACAGCTGGACACCCTCCCCGGCGTCGGCCCGACCCTCGCCCAGCGCATCCTCGCCTACCGCACGTCGCACGGCTCGTTCCGCACGCTCGACCAGCTCCGGCAGGTCAGCGGCATCGGGGCGCGCACGTTCGCGGAACTCCGTCCGCTGCTGACCCTCTGACCTCCCCGTCCGTCCCCTTGCCCGCCTGTTCTCCCGCCCGTCCGTCGTCGGCCGTCGTTGCTCGTCGTCGTCGTCGTTCGTCCGTCGCCGCCACCCGCCGAAGGGAGGTACCGCCGTGCCCGCCACCACCGAACCGAACCTGCCGAACCGCTCCACCGGTGCCGACTTCCGGCTGCTGCTTCCCGCCGTCTCGGCCTGGGTGGTGACGGCCGCGCTCCTCGGCCTGGAGCCGGGGTACGACGTCCTCGCCTTCGGCCTGGCGGGTGCCGCCGCGCTGGCGGCCGTCCTGCTCACCGGAGCCGCCGCCGCGGTGGCCACCCCGCTGCACACCGCCGATCTGCACCGGGGTCCGCTGCCGGAGCTCGTCCGAGCGGCCGAGCACGCCCCGCCGCGATCCCCGGGCGAGCCCGCTCGGGTGGTGGAGGCGGAGCTGACCGTCGCGGGGGACCCGAAGTCCCACGCGGCCCGGGGCGGGACCACCGGCGGGCAGACCCTCCTCACCGTCGACGCGGTGGCCGACCGGGTCACGCTCCTGCCGGACGGGCGCAGTACCCGGACGCGAACCCCGGTGACCGTCATGGTCCGGGGCGCGGAATCCGGGCCCTGGCAGGGGCTGCTCCCGTCGGAGCGGCTGGTGGTGGAGGCCGAGGTGCGGCCCGCGGGAGACGGCTACGACACCGAGTGCGCGGCGCTGCTGGTCGTCCACGGCCCGCCCCGCCGCCTCGCGCCGCCGAACCTGCCGCAGCGGATCGCCGGGCGGCTGCGTGCCGGTCTGCGCACGGCCAGCGACGGGCTCCCGCCGGACGCGCGCGGGCTGCTCCCGGGCCTGGTCGTGGGGGACACCTCGCGACTGCCCGACGACCTTGAGGACGCCTTCCGGGCCACCGACCTGGTGCACCTGGTGGCGGTGAGCGGGGCCAACCTGGCGATCGTCCTCGGCGCGCTGCTGGGCGCCCCGGGGCAGGCCGGCACCCCGGAACGGCGCGGGCTGGCCGCGCTGCTGGGGCTCTCGCTGCACACCAGCGCGCTGCTCGGGACGGCGCTGACGCTGGCCTTCGTCGCCGTCTGCCGGCCGGAGCCCAGCGTGCTGCGCGCGGCCGGGACGGGGCTGATCGGCATGCTCGCGCTGGCCACCGGCCGGCCCCGGCAGGCGGTGCCCGCGCTCGCCGGGGCGGTCCTGGTGCTCGTCCTGCTCGACCCGTTCCTGGCGCGTTCCTTCGGATTCCTGCTCTCGGTGCTCGCCACGGCCGGGCTGCTCGTCCTCGGGCCGCACTGGGCCGAGGCGCTGCGGTCCCGGCGCTGGCCGCACCACCTGGCGGGTGCCCTGGCGGCGACGGCCGCCGCCCAGGCCCTGTGCGCGCCGGTGACGGTGGTGCTGTCCGGGCACGTCAGCCTGGTCGCGATCCCGTGCAACCTGCTGGCCGAACTGGCGGTGGCCCCGGCGACCCTGCTCGGCTTCGGGGTGCTCGTGCTGCAGCCGCTCCTCCCGGACCTGGCCCGCCTGCTCGCGGAGCCGGCCGGAGTGCCGGTCGGCTGGCTCGCCCTGGTGGCGCGGCGCGGCGCCGAACTTCCGGGCGGCCAACTCTCCTGGCCGGGCGGGTGGTTCGGGACGGCGACGGTCGCGCTGGCCACCCTGGCGGCCTGCTGGGTGATGCCGCTCCTGCTGCCACGGCGAGCGCCGTCCGGCAAGCCCGTCCGTGCCCGGCGGCGGTGGGTGCGGGCGCTGGTGACGGGGGTGCTGCTCGTGGTCCTGCTGGCCGTGCTGCTGCGGCCACCGCAGCTCACCCGGATCGCGACCGGCTGGCCGCCGCCGGGGTGGCGGATGGTGATGTGCGACGTGGGCCAAGGGGACATGCTGGTGCTCGCGGCCGGTGCACCGGACAGCGCGGTGGTGGTCGATGCGGGGCCGGATCCGAACGCCGCCGACAGGTGCCTGCGGGATCTGGGTGTCACGGAAGTGCCGCTGTTGGTGGTGACGCACTTCCACGCCGATCACGTCGAGGGTGTGCCGGGGGTGGTCCGGGGCCGCCGGGTCGGAGCGATCGAGGGCACGACCCTGGACGATCCACCGGGTGAGGCGGCCCGGGTGGCGGGCTGGGCGGTCGGTGCCGGAGTCCCGCTGCTGCGCGCGGGGCGCGGTGAACGGCGCTCGGCGGGCCCGGCGTTGTCCTGGGAGGTGGTCTGGCCCGACGCCGGGGCGGCTGTCGAGGCCCCGGGGGCGAACAACGCGAGCGTCGCGCTGCTGGTGTCGGTGGCGGGCGGACTGCGGATGGCGTTGCTCGGGGACCTCGAACCGCCTGCCCAGTCGGCGCTGCTGGGCCGGTTGGGGCGGGTGGACGTCCTGAAGGTGGCGCACCATGGATCGGCGCATCAGGACTGGGCTTTGACCGGTGCGTTGCGTCCCCGGCTGGCATTGATCTCGTGCGGCGAGGGAAACGCGTACGGGCATCCGTCCGTGCGGACGGTGGACCGGCTGCGCGCGCTGGGTGCGAGCGTGCTGCGCACCGATCGGGTGGGCGACATCGCGGTGACGGGCGGATCGCCGGCCGTCCTCGGGGTGTCCGTGCACCCGCAGGCGGCGCACGAGGCGCGCAAGCCCCGCTCGCACGCTGCGGACGGAGCGCCCGCCTCCCGTACCGGGCGGGGCTCGCACACCCCGCGAGCCCCGCCCGGCTGACCCCGCCCTCCTCTCCTCCCAACCATCAGGTGGGGAAGGGAAAGGGGTTGGGGTGGGGAGGAGGGAGGGGGCGGGGGGCGGGGCGGGGCCCGGAGAACGATTGCGGCGCGCTCCGGGCCCCGCCCGGAGCGCGCCGAAGTACGGGCACCTGCGATGGCGCGTCGCACTCGACCATCAAGCGCGAGCTGTCGGCAGGGCCGGTCGGGTCAGCAGGAGATGTTGCCGCCGCCGACGTCGGTGCCGAGGATGCCGACGAAGTTCTGGAAGAGGTTGATGCGGTCGTTCCGCTCGTCCGGGTTCTTGCCGTCGCATTCGAGGGCGCCGTTGATGCTGCGGATGGTCTCGCCGAAGCCCCTGCCGTTGACGATGGCGTCGTGCGCGGTCATCGTCCCGGCGCCGCTCTGGGTGTCCCAGAACCAGAGGCCGGTCTTCCAGGAGACGGCGGAGTCCCGTTCCACCTGGTACGGGTCGTCCAGCAGGTCGATGTGCAGGGCGTCGCCCGCCGCCTTGTAGTTGAAGTTCCAGCTGATCTGGAGCGGGCCGCGCCCGTAGTAGGCGCTCTGGCCAGCCGGACAGCCGTAGGACTGCGAGGCGTCGCAGTAGTGGCTGTAGTTGGCGGTGTTCTGCTCGACGACGTACCGCAGGCCGCCGGTCTCGTGGCTGACGTTGGCGAGGAAGGCGGCCGCCTCCCGCTTGCGCGTCGCGTCGTCGCCGGTGGTGGCGAACCCGGGGTAGGCGCTCAGCGCATTGACCAGGCCGTCGTACGTGTAGAAGGAGTTCCGGTTCGGGAACATCTGGTTGAACTGGGCCTCGCTGACCACGAACCCGTCGGCGGAGGCGGGCGTCGCCGGAACGGCGACCGCCAGCCCGCTCGCGACTGCGGCGGCGCTCAGCACGGCCAGAACGCGGGACCGGGTCCGGGAGAGGGCGCGGGATACCGACATCTGCACTCCTTGGGTGGCGTGGACCGAGTCGCTGGGCCCCTGCGGGCAGCCGGCTCGGATGCGCGAAGATTCGTGGCCGAAGCAACGTTCGCAGAATGGCACGCACTTGGGGTGAGGAGGCGCGGAAGTGACGGTGAATCACTCGACAGGGGTGTGGCTCATCGAGGGTTGACGCCGCGGTGGCCGGACCCGGTGGCCTCGTGCTCCTCGGCCCGGAACGGGCGCAGCGCCGCGTCCGGGGCCCGTCCCCCCTCGCCCGTCCCTCTCGAAGACTCCGGGCCGGGCCCGGCCGGCCGGGTCAGCCTTCCTCGCGCCAGCCCTCGTGCTCGACGGCGATGGCGTCGAGGGCGCGCAGCAGGGCCGGGGTCCAGCCGTCCTCCGGGGGCTCGACGACGACCAGCCACTGGGCGTCCTCGGCGTCGTCCTCGCCGGCTAGGGCGTCCCGGACGAGGTCGAGCTCGCCGAGGTCGGGGTGGGCGGCGCTGAGCTCCTCGGAGGCGTCCTCGGCGGCGTCGCGGTCGGGCAGGACGAGCAGTTGCCGGGCGTGCGGGTCGTTGACGTCCGGCAGGTCGGTGGTGTGGTTCTCGGTCACCGGACCATTCTCCAGGTCGGGTGATCGGCGCGGTCGGGCAGGTCGGGTCGGGCAGGTCGGGCCGGAGAGGCGGGACCGGGCGGGACCGGGGGCGGGGGTCGCCCCGGGCGGGAGTGTCCGCGCCCCGTGGGATGCTGGTAGGCGATGGCCAGGAAGAGTGCACCCGACGACCTGCTCGCCCCGCTGACCCTCGCGGTCGGCCAGGAGGAGCTGCTGCTGGACCGCGCGGTCGCCCAGGTGGTGGCGGCGGCAAAGGCGGCGGACCCGGACACCGACGTGCGGGATCTGCCGCCCGGCAGCCTGCAGCCGGGCAGCCTGGCCGAGCTGACCACGCCGTCGCTGTTCGCCGAGCGCAAGGTGATCGTGGTGCGGGCCGCGCAGGACCTCTCCGCCGACTCGGTGAAGGAGGTCAAGGCGTACATCGAGGCGCCGGCCGAAGAAGTGATCATGGTGCTGGCGCACGCGGGCGGGGCCAAGGGCAAGGGCCTGCTGGACGCCGGGCGCAAGGCGGGCGGTCGCGAGGTGGCGTGCGCGAAGCTGACCAAGGCGAACGAGCGGCTGGCCTTCGTCCGGGGCGAGTTCCGTACGCTGGGCCGCTCGGCCACACCGGAGGCCTGCCAGGCCCTGCTGGACTCGCTCGGCAGCGACCTGCGCGAGCTGGCGGCCGCGTGCAGCCAGCTGACCTCGGACGTCGAGGGCGCGATCGACGAGACGGTGGTGGCCCGCTACTACAGCGGCCGGGCCGAGGCGACGGGCTTCGAGGTGGCCGATCTGGCGGTCACCGGCCGGGCCGCGGAGGCGCTGGAGCGGCTGCGCTGGGCGCTGGCGGTGGGCCAGCCGCCGACCGGCATCACCTACGCACTGGCCTCCGGCGTGCGTAGCATCGGGCGGCTGGCGACCACCGGGCGGAACATGCGTCCGGCGGACCTGGCCCGCGAGTTGGGCATGCCGCCGTGGAAGGTCGATCGGGTGCGCCAGCAGATGCGCGGCTGGACGGGCGACGGGGTGGCCACCGCGCTGACCGCGATCGCCCAGGCCGACGCCGCCGTCAAGGGCGGCTCGGACGATCCGGCCTTCGCGCTGGAGCGCGCGGTGGTGGCCGTCGCCCGGGCGGCCCGGGCCGGGTCCCGCCCGGCGTACTGACGGCGGCGGGGCCACCGGACCGGACCCAGGACGAGCCGGACCCGGCTACCCGCCGACCCACCTGCCACCGCCTACGTGCCCATCGAGCGGACGGTCCCCCAGACGCCGGCCCGCAGCGCCGCCGGAGCCCCGGAGCCCCGGAGCCCCGGAACCCCCGAGCCCCCGAGCCCCGGACACGCGTGACCGACGACAGCGGTCGGGCCGCGGAACGCGACAGGCGCCGCAGTGGGCCTCTGGAGAGAGGCCGACTACGGCGCCTGTCGTACTGCTTCGTACACCGCACCCGCGTGGCGAACGCAGGCCGCGTGCGGTGCGAGTCTCACGCGCCTCAGGGGTCCGGGTAGAGGGCCGGGTCCGTCCCGAGGCGGTGGGGGCCGAGGCCCCCGGGGCGTCAGGCCTGGGCGGCCGTGTTGACGCGCTTGGTGATGGCCGACTTCTTGTTGGCGGCCTGGTTGGCGTGGATGACGCCCTTGCTCACGGCCTTGTCCAGCGCCTTGGAGGCGGCGCGGGCCAGCACGGTGGCCTTCTCGGTCTCGCCGGCGGCAGCGGCCTCACGGGCCTTGCGCAGGGCGGTCTTCAGCGAGGACTTGACGGCCTTGTTGCGCAGGCGCGCCTTCTCGTTGGTCTTGTTGCGCTTGATCTGGGACTTGATGTTCGCCACGAAGGAGCCTCAGTCTTGTCTAAAAGGATTGAACGGGCTGCACCGCGCGGCCGCCGGGCAGCTGAGAGGGCATGCCGGGGCCAGGTGCAGCAGCCCACGCTACCAGGGGCCCGCCACCCGCCCCAAACCGGGAGCCCGGCCCCACGGCGGGTCGCCTGTGCAGTACTGGGTCGGCTACGCGCTGAGCACCGGCTCCCCGTAGTGCTCGACCTCCGGGAACGGCCGGTAGAAGTGGTGCAGCAGCTCCCGCCACTGCCGGTACTCGGCTGAGCGGCGGAAGCCCTCGGTGTGGTCCGCGAGCGTCTCCCATTCCACCTGGAGGAGGAATCGCGAGCCGCGTCCTTCGTCGAGGCAGCGCCGCAGGTGCAGGGAGCGGAAGCCCTGCTGGACGGCGATCAGGGGCCGGGCCTCGGCGAAGGCGGCGAGGAATTCGTCCTCCAGGCCGGGCAGGACGTCGAGCAGGGCGCTTTCGAGGATCACGGGGTGCCATCCTGCCGCCTGGCGCGGGCCCGGAGAAGGTCCGGGCGGACCGAACGGCGGTCCGCGCCGTGGTCGTGGGAAGATGGGAGGAACTATTTCGATCGGACGAGACTGTCCGGTCCCCGGGAAAACCGGTCAGCGATGACCAGGACACCCCCGGCCCCGGACCAACGGAGAATCGGACCAAGGTGCCCGCGACCCCCAGCAATGTGCCAGAGCCCAGCCGTACCGACCCGGCGCTGATCCGCAACTTCTGCATCATCGCCCACATCGACCACGGCAAGTCGACGCTCGCAGACCGGATGCTGCAGATCACCGGCGTCGTCGACCCGCGGCAGATGCGCGCCCAGTACCTCGACCGCATGGACATCGAGCGCGAGCGCGGCATCACCATCAAGTCGCAGGCGGTCCGCCTCCCGTGGGCGCCGAAGACCGGTCCGAATGCCGGGACGACGCACATCCTCAACATGATCGACACCCCCGGCCACGTGGACTTCACGTACGAGGTGTCCCGCTCCCTCGCGGCCTGCGAGGGCACCATCCTGGTGGTCGACGCGGCCCAGGGCATCGAGGCACAGACCCTCGCCAACCTGTACCTGGCGCTGGAGAACGACCTCACGATCGTCCCGGTGCTGAACAAGATCGACCTGCCGGCCGCCCAGCCGGAGAAGTACGCGGCGGAGATCGCGCACATCATCGGCTGCGACCCCTCGGACGTGCTGCAGGTCAGCGCCAAGACCGGCCTCGGCGTCGAGGACCTGCTGGACCACATCGTCAACACCATCCCGGCCCCGGTCGGCGTCAAGGACGCCCCGGCCCGCGCGATGATCTTCGACTCGGTGTACGACTCCTACCGCGGCGTGGTCACCTACGTGCGTGTCGTGGACGGGCAGCTCACCAAGCGCGAGCGGATCGCGATGATGTCCACCGGCGCCACCCACGAGCTGCTGGAGATCGGCGTCATCTCGCCCGAGCCGAAGGTCGCCGACGGCCTGGGCGTCGGCGAGGTGGGTTACATCATCACCGGTGTGAAGGACGTCCGGCAGTCCAAGGTCGGTGACACCATCACCTCGATGCACAAGGGTGCGACCGAGGCGCTGGGCGGCTACAAGGAGCCGCGCCCGATGGTGTTCTCCGGCCTGTACCCGCTGGACGGCTCGGACTACCCGCTGCTGCGCGACGCCCTGGACAAGCTGCGGCTGAACGACGCCGCGCTGGTGTACGAGCCGGAGACCTCGGTCGCGCTCGGCTTCGGCTACCGCTGCGGCTTCCTCGGCCTGCTGCACCTGGAGATCATCCGGGAGCGCCTGGAGCGCGAGTTCAACCTCGACCTGATCTCCACCGCCCCGAACGTGGTCTACCGGGTGGTCATGGAGGACGGCACCGAGCACATCGTCACCAACCCGAGCGAGTTCCCGACCGGCAAGCTTGCCGAGGTGTACGAGCCGGTCGTGCGCGGCACCATCCTGGCGCCCAACGAGTTCGTCGGCGCGATCATGGAGCTCTGCCAGTCCCGCCGCGGCAACCTCCAGGGCATGGACTACCTGTCCGAGGACCGGGTCGAGCTGCGCTACACCCTGCCGCTCGCCGAGATCGTCTTCGACTTCTTCGACCAGCTGAAGTCCAAGACCCGCGGCTACGCCTCGCTCGACTACGAGCCCATCGGCGAGCAGTCCGCCCAGCTGGTGAAGGTCGACATCCTGCTGCACGGCGACGCGGTGGACGCCTTCTCCGCGATCGTGCACAAGGACAAGGCCTACGGCTACGGCGTGATGATGGCGGGCAAGCTGCAGAAGCTGATCCCGCGTCAGCAGTTCGAGGTGCCGATCCAGGCGGCCATCGGCTCCCGGGTGATCGCCCGTGAGACGGTCCGCGCGATCCGCAAGGACGTCCTCGCCAAGTGCTACGGCGGTGACATCTCGCGCAAGCGCAAGCTGCTGGAGAAGCAGAAGGAAGGCAAGAAGCGGATGAAGATGGTCGGCCGCGTGGAGGTCCCGCAGGAGGCCTTCATCGCCGCGCTGTCCACCGACGCCGAGGCGCCGAAGGAAAAGAAGTAACCACAGGCGCGTGAGAGGGGCCCGGGCGGACAACCGCCCGGGCCCCTCCTCGTTCTCTCCGCCGGAGCGGGCCGCCGCAGTTTCCCCGCCGGA
Organism: Kitasatospora sp. NPDC058492; assembly: GCF_042720685.1. Lineage (NCBI taxonomy): Bacteria > Bacillati > Actinomycetota > Actinomycetes > Kitasatosporales > Streptomycetaceae > Kitasatospora > Kitasatospora sp. NPDC058492. The sequence continues at coordinate 130,519 of NZ_JBHXMU010000003.1, read as the reverse complement.
GCGGACCGCCGCAGCTTCCCCCGCCGCAGCTTCTCCCGCCGCAGCGCGCCGCGGACGAGGAGCCGGGGCGGTTCGGGCCCGCCCCGGCTCGGCGCCGGCGGTGTGCGGCGGTCAGTCCACCTCGGCCACGGCCTCCGCGAACTGCGCCTGGTACAGCCGCGCGTAGGCGCCGTGCGCGGCGATCAGCTCGTCGTGCGAGCCCTGTTCGACGATCGAGCCGTTCTCCATCACCAGGATCACGTCGGCGTCCCGGATGGTGGAGAGCCGGTGCGCGATCACGAAGCTGGTGCGGCCGGTGCGCAGCCGGGCCATGGCCCGCTGGATCAGCACCTCGGTGCGGGTGTCGACGGAGCTGGTCGCCTCGTCCAGGACGAGGATCGACGGCTGGGCGAGGAACGCCCGGGCGATGGTGATCAGCTGCTTCTCGCCCGCGCTGACCCCGGCGCCGTCGTCGTCGATGACGGTGTCGTAGCCGTCCGGCAGGGTGCGCACGAAGCGGTCGACGTGGGCGGCCTTGGCGGCCTCGACGACCTGCTCGCGGGTGGCTCCCTGGGCGCCGTAGGCGATGTTGTCGGCGATGGTGCCGCCGAACAGCCAGGTGTCCTGGAGCACCATGCCGATGCCGGAGCGCAGGTCCTCGCGGGACATCGCGGAGACGTCGACCCCGTCGAGGGTGATGCGTCCGGAGCTGACCTCGTAGAACCGCATCAGGAGGTTGACCAGGGTGGTCTTGCCGGCGCCGGTGGGGCCGACGATGGCGACGGTCTGGCCGGGTTCGACCTTGAGCGAGAGGTCCTCGATGAGCGGCTTCTCGGGGTCGTAGCGGAAGGACACGTCCTGGAAGGCGACCCGGCCGTGGATGGTGTCGGGCCGCTCGGACACGGCCGGTTCGGGGGTCTGCTCGGGGGCGTCCAGCAGCTCGAAGACGCGCTCGGCGGAGGCGACCCCGGACTGCACCAGGTTGGCCATGCTGGCGACCTGGGTGAGTGGCTGGCTGAACTGCCGCGAGTACTGGATGAACGCCTGTACGTCGCCGATGGACAGCGCGCCGCTGGCCACCCGCAGGCCGCCGACGACCGCGACCAGCACGTACTGCAGGTTGCCGATCAGCATCATCGCGGGCTGGATGATCCCGGAGATGAACTGCGCCCGGAAGCTGGAGGTGTACAGCGCCTCGTTGTGCTCGCGGAAGGTCTCGGCGGACTCGCGCTGGCGGCCGAACACCTTGACCAGGGTGTGGCCGGTGTACATCTCCTCGATGTGCGCGTTGAGTTGGCCGGTGGACTTCCACTGCTGGACGAACTGGGGCTGCGCCCGCTTGCCGACCTTGGCGGCGACGACCACCGACAGCGGCACCGAGACCAGGGCGATCGTCGCCAGCAGCGGGGAGATCCAGAACATCATTGCCAGCACGCCGACCACGGTGAGCAGCGAGTTGACGACCTGTCCCATGGTCTGCTGCATGGACTGGCTGATGTTGTCGATGTCGTTGGTGACCCGGCTGAGCACCTCGCCGCGCGGCTGCTTGTCGAAGTAGCTGAGCGGCAGTCGGGCGATTTTGGCCTCGACGTCCTGGCGCAGCCGGTAGCCGGCCCGCTGGATCGCCGTGGTGGCCAGCCGGCCCTGGACGATGCCGAACAGAGCGGAGGCGAGGTAGATGACCAGCACCCAGAGCAGGACGGTGCCGATGGCGCCGAAGTCCATGCCCTGGCCGGGGGTGAAGTCCACCGAGGAGAGCAGGCCGGCGACGCCGCCCTCGCCGTGGGCGCGCAGCCCCTCGACGATCTGCGCCTTGGAGGTGCCGGGTTCGAAGCGGGCGCCGACGACGCCGGCGAAGATCAGGTCGGTGGCGTTGCCGAGGACCTTGGGGCCGGTGACGGCGCAGCCGATGCTGAGCACGCCGAGGGCCAGCACGCCGGAGATCAGGTTGCGTTCGGGGCGTAGCAGGGCGAGCAGCCGCTTGCCGGAGCCCTTGAAGTCCATGGACTTCTCGGTGCCCTGGCCGCCCATGAAGCGGCCCGGTCCGGCGGGGCCGCGGCGGGCGGCGGCGGCCTGCGAGTCGCTGGGCAGTTCGTCGGCGGGGTCCGCGGCCTTGGTGTCCGGGTCGGGCTGTGTGGTGTCCGTGGTCTCGGGGTCCGCAGTTCTGGTGTCCGCGGCCTCGGGGTCCGCTGTCGCGGTGTCCGCGGTCCTGGTGTCCGCGTCGGGCTTGCCGGGGGTGGTCACGCCGCCTCCTGCTCGGTGAGCTGGGAGAGCACGATCTCCCGGTACGTCGGGTTGTCGGCCATCAGTTCGTGGTGGGTGCCGGTGCCGACGACCGCGCCTTCGTCGAGGACGATGATCCGGTCGGCGTCGCGGATGGTGGAGACGCGCTGGGCGACGATCAGCACGGTGGCGTCGGAGGTCTCGCGGGCGAGGGCCTTGCGCAGCCTGGCGTCGGTGGCGTAGTCGAGCGCCGAGAAGGAGTCGTCGAACAGGTAGACGTCGGGCTGGCGGACCAGGGCCCGGGCGATGGCCAGGCGTTGGCGCTGGCCGCCGGAGACGTTGCCGCCGCCCTGGGCGATCGGGGCGTCCAGGCCTTCGGCCAGTTCCTCGACGAAGTCCTTGGCCTGGGCGATCTCCAGGGCGTGCCAGAGTTCCTCGTCGGTGGCGTCGGGCCGGCCGTAGCGGAGGTTGCTGGCGACGGTGCCGGAGAACAGGTAGGGCTTCTGCGGGACGAGGCCGACGCTCTCGGCGATCGTCTCGGGGGCGAGTTCGCGCACGTCGACGCCGTCGAGCAGGACCTGGCCGGAGGTGGCGTCGAACAGCCGGGGCACGAGTCCGAGCAGGGTGGACTTGCCGCTGCCGGTGGAGCCGATGACGGCGGTGGTCTCGCCGGGGCGGGCGGTGATGGCGATGCCGCGCAGCACCGAGGCCTCGGCGCCGGGGTAGCGGAAGTCGACGTCGCGCAGTTCCAGGTTGCCGCGGCGCAGCACCTCGGTGATCGGCGCGGCGGGCGGGACGACGCTGGAGGAGGTGCCGAGGACCTCCTCGATGCGCTCGGCGCAGACCTCGGCGCGCGGCACCATCATGAACATGAAGGTGGCCATCATGACGCTCATCAGGATCTGCATCAGGTAGGAGAGGAAGGCGGTGAGCGCGCCGATCTGCATGCCGCCGTTGTCGATCCGGTGGGCGCCGAACCAGAGCACGGCGACGCTGGAGACGTTCACGACCAGCATCACGGCCGGGAACATGAACGACATCAGCCGGCCGACCTGGAGGGCGGTGTCGGTGAGGTCCCCGTTGGCCTTGGCGAAGCGGGCCTGCTCGTGGTCGTCCTTGACGAAGGCGCGGATGACCCGGATGCCGGTGATCTGCTCGCGCAGGACCCGGTTCACGGTGTCGATCCGGGTCTGCATGCTGCGGAACTTGGGGCGCAGTGAGCGGACCAGGAGGAGGACGACGGCGCCGAGCAGCGGGATGACCGCGAGCAGCAGGCCGGACAGCGGCACGTCCTGGTTGAGGGCCATGATGATGCCGCCGACGCACATGATCGGGGCGGCCACCATGAGCGTGAAGCTCATCAGGGCCAGCATCTGGACCTGTTGGACGTCGTTGGTGGTGCGGGTGATCAGCGAGGGGGCGCCGAACTGGCCGACCTCGCGGGCGGAGAAGCTCTGCACCCGGTCGAAGACGGCGGCGCGGACGTCCCGGCCGAAGGCCATGGCGGTGCGGGATCCGTAGTAGACGGCGCCGATCGAGCAGAGCGCCTGGACCAGGGTGATGCCGATCATCACCCCGCCCACTTGCAGGATGTAGCCGGTGTCGCCCTTGACCACGCCGTCGTCGATGATGTCGGCGTTGAGCGTCGGCAGGTAGAGCGCCGCCAGGGTGGACACCAGTTGGAGCCCCACGAGCAGCGCGATCGGTCGGGAGTACGGGCGCAGGTACGCCCTGAGAAGTCTGATCAGCACTGGCACACTCTTGTCGTCGACGGGTGGATTCGCATCCCGATTCTCGTTCTTTGGTGGACTCGTACAGGAGATTCACGAGTTGTGGATCGCAGGTTTGCCCAGTCCTTTGCCGAACCGTACGGCGGGCCCGGTTGCCCGGGTTCACCGGGGCGCGGGGCGGAGTCGTCGTCGGGCACCGGTGGCGCGGTGGTGTGCCGGCCGGGCCCCGCCCTCTTACGGAATGACCGGTTTCCCCCTAGGCTGCTGATTGCCCCCTTGTTACTCGCCGGTATCGCCAGGGTTGACCGGGGGCCCGGCGACCGCCCCCCACGGGCGCCGAAACCATCCCTCAGACGGCCACCCGCCCCCGGAGGTCCTCGTTGAGTTCCGCGCAGTCCCTGATCGACTCCGGCAGTGCCGACTTGGTCGCCGGGCGTCCCGCCTCCGTCGCCCACCTCTTCCTGGAGCGGGTCGCCGCCACCCCGAACGCCGAGGCCTACCGCTACCCGGCCCCGGTCGACGAGCACGCCGCGGACAGCGCCCCCGGCGCCGAGCAGTGGCGCTCGCTGACCTGGGCGCAGACCGCGGCCCGGGTCAAGGCGGTGGCCGCCGGGCTGATGGCGCTCGGCATCCGGCCGGAGGACCGGGTGGCGCTCGCCTCCTCCACCCGGCTCGAATGGATCATCGCCGACCTCGGGAACATGTGCGCGGGTGCCGCCACCACGACCGTCTATCCCAGCACCAACGCCGACGAGACCGCGTTCATCCTCTCCAACTCCGGTTCCAGGGCGCTGTTCGCGGAGAACTCCGCCCAACTCGCCAAGGCCGTCGACCAGCTCGGACAGCTGCCCGAGCTGCGGACCGTCATCCTCTTCGACGCCGCCGAGGCCGACGCCCCCGGGACTGACGCCGCCGGGACTGACGCCGCCGGGAGTGACGCCGCCGAGGCGGGCGCCCCAGAGGCCAGTACCCCCGAGGCCGAGGGTCTGAACGCCCTCACCGTGCTCACCCTCGCCGAGCTGGAGCAGCGCGGCGCCGAGTACCTGGAGCAGCACCCGGACGCGGTCGAGAAGACCGTCGCCGCGCTCGACAAGGAGCAGCTGGCCACCCTCATCTACACCTCCGGCACCACCGGCCGCCCCAAGGGCGTGCGCCTGGTGCACGACTGCTGGGCGTACGAGGCCCGGGCCCAGGAGGCCAGCGGGCTGCTGCGCTCCGACGATGTCCAGTTCATGTGGCTGCCGCTGTCGCACGTGTTCGGCAAGACGCTGATCTCCGGCCAGATCGCCACCGGCCACGTGATGGCCGTGGACGGCCGGGTCGACCGGATCATCCACAACCTGCCGGTCATCCGGCCGACCGTGATGGCCTCGGCGCCGCGCATCTTCGAGAAGGTCTACAACGGCATCGCCGGCCGGGCCCGGGCCGAGGGCGGAGCCAAGTACAAGATCTTCCGGTGGGCCGCCAAGGTCGCCCGCGAGCACGCCCGCGCCGTCCAGGAGAGCCGGATCGCCACCGGTGCCGGCACCGCCCCGCTGGGCCTCAGGCTCCAGCACGGCCTGGCCGACAAGCTGGTCTACGCCAAGATCCGCGCGGCCTTCGGCGGCCGGCTGCGCGGCGCCGTCTCCGGCAGCGCCGCGCTCGCGCCCGAGATCGGCTACTTCTTCCTCGGCGCCGGCGTGCCGATCCTGGAGGGCTACGGCCTCAGCGAGACCAGCGCCGGCTCCTGCGTCAACCGTGAGGAGGACATCCGGATCGGCACCGTGGGCCGCCCGCTGCCCGGCACCGAGGTCCGGATCGCCGAGGACGGCGAGATCCTGCTGCGCGGCCCCGGCGTCATGCGCGGCTACCACGACCTGCCCGAGAAGACCGCCGAGGTGCTGGAGGCCGACGGCTGGTTCCACACCGAGGACATCGGCGAGCTCGGCCCCGACGGCTTCCTGCGGATAACCGACCGCAAGAAGGACCTGTTCAAGACCTCCGGCGGCAAGTACGTCGCGCCCAGCGAGGTCGAGGGCAGGTTCAAGGCGGTCTGCCCGTTCGTCAGCAACATCCTCGTGATCGGCAACGGCCGCAACTTCTGCACCGCGCTGATCGGCCTGGACGAGGCGGTCATCATGCCGTGGGCCGCCGAGCACGGGCTGAAGGGCAAGTCCTACGCCGAGGTGACGGCCGACCCGCAGGTGCACCAGCTGATCGAGGGCTTCGTCAAGCGGCTCAACGCCGACCTCCAGCGCTGGCAGACGATCAAGAAGTTCCACCTGCTGCCGCGCGATCTCGACATCGAGCACGGCGAGCTCACCCCGAGCCTGAAGATCAAGCGCCCGGTGGTCGAGCGGACCTACGCGGACGCCGTCACCGCGATGTACGCGGGCGCCAACGAGGCCTGATCGGCCCCGCCCCCGTACGGCTCACCGGTTCGGGTGAGCCGTACGGGACAATGGGGTCATGCCCTCCGCACTCCCCGACGGCGAACCGGTGCCGTCCGACGGTTCCCTGCCCGCATCCGCCCGCACCGGTCTCGGGCAGCGGCCGTTCGGCTTCTACCTGCACGTGCCCTACTGCGCCAGCCGCTGCGGCTACTGCGACTTCAACACCTACACCGCCACCGAGCTGCGCTCCTCCGGGGCGGTCGCCTCCCAGGAGACCTACGCGGACAACGTGGTAGCCGAGATCCGGCTGGCCCGCCAGGTCCTCGGCCCGGTCGACCTGCCGGTGCAGACCGTCTTCCTCGGCGGCGGCACCCCCACCCTGCTGCCCGCCCGCGACCTGGTGAAGATGCTCGCCGCGCTGCGCGAGGAGTTCGGGCTCGCCGACGGCGCCGAGGTCACCACCGAGGCCAACCCGGAGTCCGTCGACCCGGCCTACCTGGCCGAACTGCGCGAGGGCGGTTACAACCGGGTCTCCTTCGGCATGCAGAGCGCCCGCCCGCACGTCCTGAAGCTGCTCGACCGCCACCACACCCCCGGCCGCCCCGAGGCCTGCGTCGCCGAGGCCCGCGCCGCCGGCTTCGACCACGTCAACCTGGACCTCATCTACGGCACCCCCGGCGAGTCCGACGACGACTGGCGCGCCTCCCTGGACGCCGCCATCGGCGCCGGGCCCGACCACGTCTCCGCGTACTCCCTGATCGTCGAGGACGGCACCAAGCTCGCCGCCCGGGTCAAGCGCGGCGAACTGCCGATGATCGACGACGACGTGCACGCCGACCGCTACCTCATCGCCGAACAGGCGCTCAGCGCCGCCGGCTACACCTGGTACGAGGTCTCCAACTGGGCCACCACCCCCGAGGGCCGCTGCCGCCACAACGAGCTGTACTGGACCGGCGCCGACTGGTGGGGCGCCGGCCCGGGCGCGCACAGCCACGTCGGCGGCGTCCGCTGGTGGAACGCCAAGCACCCCGCCGCCTACGCCCAGGCCCTCGCCGAGGGCCGCACCCCCGCCCTGGGCCGCGAGGTGCTCGCCGAGGAGGACCGCCGGGTCGAGCGCATCCTGCTGGAACTGCGCCTCGCCGAGGGCATCCCGCTCACCCTCCTCACCGACACCGGCCGCCACGCCGCCGCCCGCCACCTCGCCGACGGCCTCCTCGCCGCCGAGCCGTACGCCGGGGGCCGCGCCGTCCTCACCCTCCAGGGCCGCCTGCTCGCCGACGCGGTCGTACGTGACCTGGTGGACTGACATTCGTTAGCGTGGGTGTCAGCCGTCGGAGGGAGCGTGCGATGACCGCCATCGATGATCGGATGACCGGGATCTTCGAGAACCTGGAGGTGCCGGAAGGCGTCAAGGCCGAGCTCATCAGGGGGGAAATCGTGATGATGGCCGGGCCGGACCTGGTCCACAACCTCATCGTCGAGTGCATCGTGGATCAGGTCCCGAGGGCTCTCTGGCATCGGTTGCAGACCCAGGACCTGGCTTTCGCGCACGAGGCCAGCGAGCCGCAGCCGGATCTGGTGGTGATCGAGCGGGGCGCGGTGGAAGCCCCCGGACGGTTGGTCCCGGCGCCTGCGGTGACCATGGTCGTCGAGGTGGTGTCGAAGACCAGCGTCTATCGCGACTACCACGTCAAGCGGGAGATGTACGCGGGCGGGACGATCAAGGCCTATCTGATCGTCGACCCCTTCAAGGGCGAGTGTCTGCTGCTCACCGAACCCGACACCGCTACCGCGTCGGGCGTGCCGGACTACGCGGTCGGGCAGCCCTTCAAGTTCGGCGACCCCATCCGGGTCGACGTCCTGGGCGTGACGCTGGACACAGGTGAGTTCGGAACGCTCTGACAGTCACTCCGGAATCGTCACGAAGTCGATCAATTCTTCGACCTTGCCCAGCAGTTCCGGCTCCAGATCCTTGTAGCTGTCCACCGTGGAGAGGATCCGCTTCCAGGCGGCGGGGGTGTTCACCGGCCAGCCGAGGCGGCGGCAGACGCCCTCCTTCCACTCCTCGCCGCGCGGGACGGCGGGCCAGCCGGGGATGCCGACGGAGGCGGGCTTCACGGCCTGCCAGATGTCGATGTAGGGGTGGCCGACGACCAGGACGGCGTCGCCGGTGACCTGGGCGGCGATGCGGTGCTCCTTGGTGCCGGGGAGCAGGTGGTCGACCAGGACGCCGAGGCGCCGGCCCGGGCCGGGGGCGAAGTCGGCGACGATCGCGGGCAGGTCGTCCACGCCCTCCAGGTACTCGACGACCACGCCCTCGATCCGCAGGTCGTCGCCCCAGACCCGCTCGACCAGTTCGGCGTCGTGCCGGCCCTCGACGTAGATCCGCGACTCGCGGGCGACCCGGGCCCGGGCGCCGGGGACGGCGACCGAGCCGGAGGCGGTGCGGCCCGGCGTGCGGGAGGGGGCGGGGCCGGCCGGGCGCACCAGGGTGACCGTCCGGCCCTCCAGCAGGAAGCCGCGCGGCACCAGCGGGAACACCCGGAGCTTGCCGAAGCGGTCCTCCAGGGTGACGGTGAAGCCCTCGGCGGTCTTCTCGCAGCGCACCACCGCGCCGCAGAAGCCGGTGGCGGCCTCCTCCACCACCAGGTCCCGTTCGGCGGTCACCTCCGGGGCGGGCTGCTGCTTCTTCCACGGCGGGGTCAGGTCGGGTCCGTACTGGCGGCTGTGCATGAAAGCGACTATACGGACGGACCGTCAGAGGCCCGGCGCGCCCCAGACCGGGAACCAGCGGCTGAGGTCCTTCTCCAGCCGCAGGTCGTTCCCGAGCGTCGCGTTGACCTGGAGCTCCAGCGGGCTGTTGCGCCGCTCCCCGCCGCCGGGCATCGGGGCGAAGGGGTAGAAGGTGCCGCGCTTGTAGAGGTAGACCAGGGCCAGCGACTGCCCGTCCGGGTTGCGGAAGCCGACCAGCGAGCAGAGCAGCTGCGGCCCGAAGCCGTTCGCCTCCAGCTCGCTGTTGACCGCGTGCAGGTCGTTGACCAGGTCCGGCAGTTCCTCGGGGGTGTGCCGGGCGAGCAGCCAGGAGTAGCCGTAGCCGTCCTTGGAGGCCTCGACCGGGACGCCGCCGCGCTCGGTGTCGGCGTCGAGCAGCGCCCGCACCTGTTGTTCGACCTGGCCGAAGGCCGCGCCCTCGACGGCGGCGAAGCAGACCGAGCCGAGCCCGGTGGGGGTGAACCCGGCCGCGGCCTCCAGGGTGAGGGCGGCGGACGGGACGCCGAACAGCTGGTCGAGGTCGGGCTTGACGGGCTTGGTGCGCCCGAACAGGGTGTCCAGGATTCCCACGGCGGTCCTTTCGGGGGAGGGAGTCGGGAGGAGCCAGGAGGGGGGCGGGAGGGCCGTAGGGGGCCGGGGCCTCAGCGGCCGAGCTGCTCGGAGATCTTCGCCAGCTCCGCGAGCCGCTTCTCCAGCGTCGGGTGGGTGGAGAACAGCTGCGAGGCGGTCTCCCGGGCGCTCAGCGCGGGGGCGAAGTAGAAGGCGTTGTAGGGCTGCGCCTGGCGCAGGTCCTTGCTGGGGATGGCGGCGATCTGGCCGGTGACCTTGGTGAGCGCGGAGGCGAGGGCGCTGGGCCGGCCGGTGAGCTGGGCGGCGGCGCGGTCGGCGGCGAGTTCCCGGTAGCGGGACAGGAGCCGGGTGAGCAGGAAGCTGATGGCGTAGACGACCATCGACACCAGCGGGATGATCAGGGCGACGATGGCCGCGTTCTGGTCGTTGTTGTTGCGGTTGCCGCCCATGAACCCGCCGTACATGGCGATCCGGGTCATGGCCCCGGCGAGGACGCCGAGGAAGCCGGCGATGGTCATCACCGCGACGTCCCGGTGGGCGACGTGGGACAGTTCGTGGGCGAGGACGCCTTCCAGTTCCTCGGGCTCCAGCCGGCGCAGCAGGCCGGTGGTGACGCACACCACGGCGTTCTGCGGGTTGCGGCCGGTGGCGAAGGCGTTCGGCATGTCGTTGTCGGCGACCGCCACCCGGGGTTTGGGCATGTCGGCCAGCGCGCAGAGCCGGTCGATGGTGCCGTGCAGTTGCGGGTACTGCTCAGGGGTCACCTGGTGGGCGCCCATCGCCCGTTCGGTGATCTTGTCGCTGAACCAGAACTGGGCCACGAACAGCCCGCCGGAGATCAGGACGATCAGTGGCCAGGCGCCGCGCAGCAGCACGATCAGCAGACCGGTGAAACCGACGTACAGCAGCCCGATCACGAACATCGTCACGACCATGCGGCCGGTCAGGCCGCGGTCGGGCGCGAAACGGGTGTGCTGGCCCGAGCTCGACATTGCTTGCTCCTCCATTCGCCGTCGTCTTCGATGCTGCCACCCGGACGGCCCTGCGGCACCACCCCCGCGCCGGGAACTGCGGGCAGGATCACTCCGGCCGGGCCGTTCCTGCCGTTGGGCCCGGGCCTTACACTGGCAGGTACGGTTTTGGCACTCGCAGGTTCAGAGTGCCAAAGCGGGTGCCGGAGCCGGGATCCTCCCGGAGCGGGCAGCAGCATGCGTGACACGAACGGACAACGTGCGAAGACGGAGGTGTGTGCCCCATGGCCGGTGAGGTTCGCCAGCTGGACGACCGCAAGCTCGCCGTGCTCCGCGCGATCGTCCAGGACTACGTGGGCACCGAGGAGCCGGTCGGCTCCAAGGCCCTGGTGGAGCGGCACAACCTCGGAGTCTCCCCGGCGACCGTGCGCAACGACATGGCGGCGCTGGAGGAGGAGGGCTACATCCACCAGCCGCACACCAGTGCCGGGCGCATCCCCACCGACAAGGGGTACCGCCTGTTCGTCGACAAGCTCGCCGAGGTCAAGCCGATGAGCGCCCCCGAGCGCCGGGCGATCCGGCACTTCCTGGACGGCGCCGTCGACCTGGACGACGTGGTCATGCGGACGGTGCGGCTGCTCGCCCAGCTCACCCGGCAGGTCGCGGTGGTGCAGTACCCCTCGCTGTCGCGGTCCACCGTCCGGCACATCGAGCTGGTGGCGCTGGCCCCGACCAAGGTGATGCTGGTCCTGATCACCAACACCGGCCGGGTCGAGCAGCGGATGGTCGACTGCCCGGGCCCGGTCGGCGAGACGGTCCTGGCGGACCTGCGGGCCCGGATCAACGCGCGGGCCGTCGGCCAGCGGCTGCCGGACGTGCCGGGGTTCCTGGAGGAGCTCCCGGCGGGTTTCGAGCCGCCGGACCGCCCGACCGTCAGCACGGTCCTGGCGACGCTGTTCGAAGCGCTCGCCGAGCAGAACGAGGAGCGGATCATGCTGGCCGGCACGGCCAACCTGACCCGCTTCGGGCACGACTTCCCCCTGACCATCCAGCCGGTGCTGGAAGCCCTGGAGGAGCAGGTCGTCCTGCTCCGCCTCCTGGGTGAGACGGCGGACGCCGCGATGACGGTCCGGATCGGGCGGGAGATCGCCTACGAGGGGCTGAATTCCACCTCGGTGGTGTCGGTCGGTTACGGTTCGGGCGACGAGAGCGTGGCCAAACTGGGTGTGATCGGTCCGACCCGGATGGACTATCCGGGCACAATGGGGGCGGTGCGTGCGGTGGCGCGGTACGTGGGCCAGATCCTGGCCGAGTCGTAGCACAGGCCGCCGTCGGAACCTCTGACGGCGGTGTCCAGTCGCAGCACTACTACAGGCGGAACAAGCGGAGCATTTGGTGGCCACGGACTACTACGCGGTACTCGGCGTCCGACGGGATGCGGGGCAGGACGAGATCAAGAAGGCCTTCCGACGCCTGGCACGCGAACTGCACCCGGACGTCAACCCGGACCCGAAGACGCAGGAGCGGTTCAAGGAGATCAACGCCGCTTACGAGGTGCTCTCCGACCCGCAGAAGCGCCAGGTCTACGACCTCGGCGGTGACCCGCTCTCGCCGGGCGGCGGGGGCGCGGGCGGCTTCGGCGCGGGGGCGGCCGGATTCGGCTTCTCCGACATCATGGACGCCTTCTTCGGCGCCGCGGCCGGCCAGCGCGGCCCGCGCTCGCGCACCCGCCGCGGCCAGGACGCCATGATCCGGCTGGAGATCACCCTGGAGGAGGCCGCCTTCGGCACCACCAAGGAACTCCAGGTCGACACGGCCGTCACCTGCACCACGTGCAGCGGTGAGGGCGCGGCCCCCGGCACCTCCGCGCAGACCTGCGACATGTGTCGCGGCAGGGGCGAGGTCTCCCAGGTCACCCGGTCGTTCCTGGGCCAGGTCATGACCTCCCGGCCCTGCCCGCAGTGCCAGGGCTTCGGCACCGTCGTGCCGACCCCGTGCCCGGAGTGCGCCGGCGACGGCAGGGTCCGCGCCCGGCGCACCCTGACCGTCAAGATCCCGGCCGGTGTCGACAACGGCACCCGGATCCAGCTGGCCGGCGAGGGCGAGGTCGGCCCCGGCGGCGGCCCGGCCGGCGACCTGTACGTCGAGATCGCCGAGACCACCCACACCGTCTTCCAGCGGCGCGGGGACGATCTGCACTGCACCGTCACCATCCCGATGACGGCCGCGTCCCTCGGCACCCAGGTGCCGCTGCAGACCCTGGACGGGCTGGAGGAGCTCGACATCCGGCCCGGCACCCAGTCCGGCCAGTCGATCCCGCTGCACGGCCGCGGCATCACGCACCTGCGCGGCGGCGGACGAGGCGACCTGATAGTGCATGTCGAGGTGCAGACGCCCACCAAGCTCGACCCCGAGCAGGAGGAGCTGCTGCGCCGGCTCGCGGTGCTGCGCGGCGAGGAGCGGCCGTCCGGCCAGTTCGCGCCGGGCCAGCAGGGCCTGTTCTCGCGCCTCAAGGACGCGTTCAACGGCCGCTAGGCCCTAGGGCGTGTCTGGCAATTCCCGCCGGGCGCGCGACGCCGGGCATCCCGCCTGGACGCACCGGCGAAACGTCCAAGTACGGCCCAGTACGAGGACGCTTCGCCGGCACGCCCAGCCGGGCGCCCAACGCCGCGCGCTGATCCGCCGCGAATTGTCAGACACGCCCTAGCCCGGGCCCGCCAGGCCCTGGCCGTCCGCGCGGGGGTGCCGGGTTCTGCCCGGCGCCCCTTTCGCGTTCCCGATCCGCCCCACCCCCCGGAGGTTCCCCGCATGACCGCCCCCGTCTTCGTCGTCGAGACCGAGCGGATCGCCGCCGCCGCGCCCGGCTCCGTGGTGCGCCTCGACGGGCCGGAGGGGCGGCACGCGGCCGCGGTGAAGCGGCTGGCGGCGGGCGAGGCGGTGACCCTCGCCGACGGGCTGGGCCTCGGGGTGGACGGGACGGTCGCCGCGGTGCTCGGCAAGGACGCGATCGACGTCACGGTGGCCGCCGTCCGCCGGGAGCCCGAGCCGGCGCCGCGGATCGTCGTCGTCCAGGCGCTGCCCAAGGGCGACCGCGGCGAGCTCGCGGTGGAGACCATGACCGAGGTCGGCGTGGACGTGATCGTCCCGTGGGCCGCCTCGCGCTGCATCACTCAGTGGAAGGGCGAGCGGGGCGCCAAGGCGCTCGCCAAGTGGCGGGCCACCGCCCGGGAGGCCGGCAAGCAGTCCCGCCGGCTGCGCTTCCCCGAGGTGCGCGAGCCGGCGACCACCCGGCAGCTGGCGCCGCTGCTGGCCCAGGCCGCGTTCGCCGCCGTGCTGCACGAGGAGGGCGCCGAGCCGCTGGCGCTGGCCGCGCTGCCCGCGGCCGGGGACGTGGTGCTGGTGGTCGGCCCGGAGGGCGGGGTCTCCCCGGAGGAGCTGGCCGTGTTCGCCGAGGCGGGCGCCGGGCCGTACCGGCTGGGCCCCTCGGTGCTGCGCACCTCCACCGCCGGGGTGGCCGCCGGCGCCCTGCTGCTGGGGCGCACCGGCCGCTGGTCGTAGCCGGCCCGCCCGTGCGGTCGGAGTCTGCCCGAACCGGCCCGCGCCGTGCGCGCGCGTGCCTACGCTGACCGCGTGACGGAACCCCTGAGCACCTCTGCGGGCGCCTACCTGCGCCACCCCCATCTGCACGGTGACCTGGTCACCTTCGTCGCCGAGGACGACGTCTGGCTGGCCCCGCTGGACGGTGGCCGGGCCTGGCGGCTGACGGCCGATCACCTGCCCGTCCGGCACCCCCGGTTCGCCCCCGACGGGCGGCACATCGCCTTCACCTCCACCCGGGACGGCGCGCCCGAGGTGCACGTGGTGCCGGTGGACGGCGGGCCGTCCCGGCGGCTCACCCACTGGGGCAGCGAGCAGACCGAGGTGCGGGGCTGGACGGCCGACGGGCGCCCGATCGCCCTCACCACCGCCGGTGAGGCGACCCTGCGCCGCAGCTGGGCGCACGCCGTGCCGCTGGACGGCGGCGAGTCGGTGCGGCTGCCGTACGGGCCGGTCGGCGGGCTCGCCTTCGAGCCGGGCGGCGACCGCGTGCTGCTGGGCACCGTCAACAACCGCGAGCCGGCCTGGTGGAAGCGCTACCGGGGCGGCCGGGCGGGCAAGTTGTGGATCGGGCGGGACGAATTCGTCCGCGTCCACGAGGAGTTGGACGGCCAGCTCGACTCGCCGCTGTGGGTGGGGGAGCGGATCGCCTTCCTCTCCGACCACGAGGGCGTCGGCGAGCTCTACTCCAGCCTCCCGGACGGCTCCGACCTGCGCCGCCACACCACCGACCCGGACGGCTTCTACGCCCGCAACGCCGGCACCGACGGCACCCGGGCGGTGTTCCACCGGGCCGGCGACGTCTGGCTGCTGGACGACCTGGCGGGAGCCGCGCCCCGCCGCCTCGACATCCGGCTGGCCGGCCCGCGCAGCGGCCGCCGCCCCCGCCCGGTGCACGCCGCGCACTGGCTGGAGTCCGCCGCCCCCGACCGCACCGGCCGGGCCGGCGCCGTGGTGGTGCGCGGCGACGTGCACTGGCTGACCCACCGCGAGGGCCCGGCCCGGGTGCTGGACGAGACCCCGGGGGCGCGCGGGCGGCTGGCCCGGGTGGTGCCGGGCGAGGACGGCACCCAGGGCGTGCTGTGGGTGTCCGACGCCGAGGGCGAGGACGCCCTGGAGTTCGCCCCCGACGCCCAGGGCGCCGAGCGCCGCCGACTGGCCGCCGGGCGGATCGGCCGGGTCAACTCCCTGGCGGTGTCCCCGGACGGCAGGCAGGCCGCGCTCGGCGTGCACGACGGCCGGGTCCTGCTGGTCGCGCTCGCCGACGGCACCGTGCACGAGCTGGACCGCAGCGCCGACGGCGAGGTCGGCGGGCTGGCCTTCAGCCCGGACTCGGCCTGGCTGGCCTGGTCGCGGCCGGTGCACCGGCTGGGCCCGTACTCGCTGCGCCAGATCGTGCTGGCCGACCTGGCGACCCGGACGGTCGGCGAGGTCACCCAGGAGCGCTTCATCGACACCTCGCCGGCCTTCACCGCGGACGGCCGCTACCTGGCGTTCCTGTCGGTGCGCAACTTCGACCCGGTCTACGACTCGCACGTCTTCGACCTGTCGTTCCCCAACGGCTGCCGCCCGTACCTGATCACGCTGGCCGCCGACACGCCGTCCCCGTTCGGGCCGCAGCGGGCCGGGCGCCCGCTCGGCGGGGAGGAGGACGAGCCGCGCGGCAGGAAGGCGGACGGCGAGGAGGCCGCCGGCGACGCCGCGCCGGTGACCAGGGTCGACCTGGACGGCATCGCGGACCGGATCGTCCCGTTCCCGGTCGAGGGCGGCCGGTTCGACGCGCTCAGGGCCGCCAAGGACGGCGTGCTGTGGACCCGCGCCCCGCTGCTCGGCGAACTCGGCGACGAGGCGGCCTCGCCCGAGGACGAGCGGCCCCGGCCGGTGCTGGAGCGCTTCGACCTGAGGAAGCGCCGCGTCGAGCAACTGGTGCACGGCGTGGACGGCTTCGCGGTCAGCGGGGACGGCACCCGGGTGGCCGTGCTGGACGGGGGCGAGCTGCGGATCGTCCCGGCCGAGCACAAGGCGGGCGGCGAGGACGACGAGGTGGGCGTCGACCTGACCCGGCTGCGGGTCACCGTCGACCCGGCCGCCGAGTGGCGGCAGATGTACGCCGAGAACGGCCGCCTGATGCGCGACAACTTCTGGCGCCCCGACCTCGGCGGCGTCGACTGGGCCGGCGTGCTGGACCGCTACCGGCCGCTCGTGGAACGCCTCGGCTCGCACGACGACCTGGTCGACCTGCTCTGGGAGGTGCACGGCGAACTCGGCACCTCGCACGCCTACGTCGTCCCGTACGGCCGGTACACCGAGCCCGCCCGGCGCCAGGGCCTGCTCGGCGCGGACCTCGCCAGGGACGGCGACCGGTGGCGGATCGCCCGCATCCTGCCCGGCGAGTCCTCCGACCCCCGGGCCCGCTCGCCGCTGGCCGCGCCCGGCGCCGCGATCCGCCCGGGCGACGCGGTCCTCGCCGTCAACGGCCGCCCGGTGGACCCGGTCACCGGCCCGGCCCCGCTGCTGGCCGGCACCGCCGGGCAGCCGGTCGAGCTGACCGTGGCCGGCAAGGACGGCACCGACCGGCGCCACCCGGTGGTCGTCCCGATCGCCGACGAGGAGCCGCTGCGCTACCACGACTGGGTGGCCGGGCGGCGGGCCGCGGTGCGCGAGCTGTCCGGCGGCCGGCTCGGCTACCTGCACATCCCCGACATGCAGTCGGCCGGCTGGGCCCAGATCCACCGCGACCTGGCCGTGGAGCTGGCCAGGGACGGCGTGATCGTCGACGTCCGGGAGAACCGCGGCGGCCACACCTCGCAGCTGGTGATCGAGAAGCTCGCCCGCCGGATCGTCGGCTGGAACGCCATCCGGGACACCGACCACCCGGTGCCCTACCCCCTCGACGCCCCGCGCGGGCCGGTCGTCGCGCTCGCCAACGAGTTCTCCGGCTCGGACGGCGACGTCGTCAACGCCGTCATCCAGACGCTCGGCATCGGCCCGGTGGTCGGCACCCGCACCTGGGGCGGGGTGATCGGCATCGACAGCCGCTACCACCTGGTCGACGGCACCCTCGTCACCCAGCCCAAATACGCGTACTGGCTGGAGAACTACGGCTGGGGCGTGGAGAACCACGGCGTCGACCCGGACGTCGAGGTGCCGATGGCCCCGCACCAGTGGGCCGCCGGCGAGGACCCGCAGCTGGCCGAGGGCGTGCGGATCGCCCTCGCCGCGCTCGCCGCGGCCCCGCCCCGCACGGCCCCGCCGATGCCCTGGGCGTAGGGCACGCCCCCGTCGCCCCCGTCGGGCGGGAGAGCAGCCGAACGGGAGGTCGGCCCGGCCGACTTCCCGCTAGGCTGCGCCCGTACGGCCCCAGACCAGACACGAACCGAGGAGAAACCGATGGCCGGCGAGCCGCAGCCCGACTGCCTGTTCTGCAAGATCGTGGCGGGCGAGATCCCGGCGACCGTGGTGCGCAAGACCGAGCGCGTCCTCGCCTTCCGCGACATCGCCCCCAAGGCGCCGCTGCACGTCCTGGTCATCCCGCACGTCCACTACCCGAACGCCGCCGAGCTGGCCGCCGCCGAGCCGGAGATCGCCGGTGAACTCCTCGCCGAGGCGGGCGCGGTGGCCAGGGACGAGGGCGTCGAGGACTACCGGCTGATCTTCAACACCGGCGCCGGCGCCGGCCAGACGGTCTTCCACGCCCACGTCCACGTGCTCGGCGGCAAGCCGATGACCGAGAACATGGTCTGACCTACGTGTCACAGCGCGAACTCGTCGTCCTCGGCACCGCCAGCCAGGTGCCCACCCGGCACCGCAACCACAACGGCTACCTGCTCCGCTGGGACGGCGAGGGCCTGCTGTTCGACCCCGGCGAGGGCACCCAGCGGCAGATGCTGCTGGCCGGCGTCTCGGCCACCCAGATCACCCGGATCGCCGTCACGCACTTCCACGGCGACCACTGCCTGGGCCTCGCCGGGGTGATCCAGCGGATCAACCTGGACCGCGTCCCCCACCCGGTGGACGTCTATTTCCCGGCCTCCGGCGAGGTCTACTTCGAGCGGCTGCGGCACGCCACCGCCTACCACGAGACGGCCGTCCTGCGGCCCCGGCCGATCGACGAGCCGGGCCCGCTGCCCGCACCCGGCGCCCGCTTCGCGCTGGACGCCGTGCGGCTGTCCCACCCCGTGGAGTCCTTCGGCTACCGGCTGTCCGAGCCGGACGGCCGCCGCCTGGTGCCCGAACGCCTCGCCGCGCTGGGCGTCTTCGGCCCCGCGGTCGGCCGCCTCCAGCACGAGGGGGCGATCGAGGCGGACGGCCGGCGGGTCACCCTGGAGGAGGTCAGCGAGCCCCGGCCGGGCCAGCGCTTCGCCTTCGTGATGGACACCCGGCTCTGCGACGGCGTGTACGAACTCGCCGAGGGCGCCGACCTGTTGGTCGCCGAGTCGACCTTCACCGACGCCGACTCCCGGCTCGCCGAGGAGCACGGCCACCTCACCGCCGGGCAGGCCGCCAAGGCCGCCGCCGAGGCCGGCGTGCGCACCCTGGTGCTGACCCACTTCTCCCAGCGCTACCCGGACCTCGGCCAGCATCTGGCCGACGCCCGCAAGCACTTCGACGGCGAGCTGGTGCTCGCCGCCGACCTCGCCCGGGTGCCCGTCCCCGTCCGGCGCCAGCCGTGAACCCGGCCCGCACCCCGTGAAAAGCGCTCGCGCCGCCCCCCGATCTGCCGCAGCATCGTCGGGTGCGGCCCCGCCGCCCGCCGCGGCGACCACGTGCGCGGCGTACCCTGGTGCCCCGGAGAGACCGATCGGCACACGACACCACGGATGGGATGAGGCAGGCCCAGCGCCGACCTATGAGTGACACATCGCAGACCCGTACGAACGGACAGTCGCGCTCCGAACCGGCCGACGACGGTCGCGTCAGCGCCCGGATCGTCATCCCCGAGAAGCACCCGATGGTCACCCTGCTCGGCACGGCGGACTCGCTGCTGCGCGTGATCGAGCAGGGCTTCCCCGCCGCCGACATCCACGTCCGCGGCAACGAGGTGACCGCCACCGGAGCGCGCGCCGAGGTCGCCCTCGTGCAGCGGCTCTTCACCGAGATGATGCTGGTGCTGCGCACCGGCCAGCCCTTGACGGAGGATTCCGTGGAGCGCTCCATCGCCATGCTCCGCGGTGCCGCGGAGGACCCGGACAGCCCGGCGCCCTCCAAGGTGTTCACCGCGAACATCCTGTCCAACCGGGGCCGCACGATCCGCCCCAAGACCCTCAACCAGCAGCGCTACGTCGAGGCGATCGACAAGCACACGATCGTCTTCGGCCTCGGCCCGGCCGGCACCGGCAAGACCTACCTCGCGATGGCCAAGGCCGTCCAGGCCCTCCAGGCCAAGGAGGTCAACCGGATCATCCTGACCCGCCCGGCCGTCGAGGCGGGGGAGCGGCTGGGCTTCCTGCCCGGCACCCTCTACGAGAAGATCGACCCGTACCTGCGCCCGCTGTACGACGCGCTGCACGACATGATGGACCCGGACTCCATCCCGCGCCTGATGGCGGCCGGCACCATCGAGGTCGCGCCGCTGGCGTACATGCGCGGCCGCACCCTCAACGACGCCTTCATCATCCTGGACGAGGCCCAGAACACCTCGCCCGAGCAGATGAAGATGTTCCTCACCCGCCTCGGTTTCAACTCCCGGGTGGTGGTCACCGGCGACACCAGCCAGATCGACCTCCCGGGCGGTACCCGCAGCGGCCTCAAGGTCGTCCAGGACATCCTGGCCGACGTGCCCGACATCCACTTCTCCGTCCTCACCAGCACCGACGTGGTCCGCCACAAGCTGGTCGGCCGGATCGTGGACGCCTACGAACGCTGGGACGCCAAGCAGGAGGCCGAGGAGAACCCCTCGCCCGCCCGCAAGCCGGCCCAGCGGCGCGGCTCCCGCGCACCCCGTCAGTCCCATCGCACCGAAAGCTGAGTACGCAGCCCGTCATGTCGATCGACATCGCCAACGAGTCCGGTTGGGACGCCGATGAGGAAGCCATCCTCGACGTCGCCCGCTTCGCCCTGGACAAGATGCGGATCCACCCGCAGTCCGAACTGTCCGTGATCCTGGTGGACGGAGCGGCGATGGAGGAGCTGCACATCCAGTGGATGGACCTCCCCGGCCCCACCGACGTGATGTCCTTCCCCATGGACGAGCTGCGCCCCGGCAAGGAGGGCGAGGAGCTGCCGCAGGGCCTGCTCGGCGACATCGTGCTCTGCCCGGAGGTCGCCGAGCAGCAGGGCAAGGCGGCCCCCTCCAAGCACTCGATGGACGAGGAGCTCCAACTGCTCACCGTCCACGGGGTGCTGCACGTCCTCGGGTACGACCACGAGGAGCCCGAGGAGGAGGAGGAGATGTTCGCCCTCCAGAAGCGCATCCTGGACGACTGGCGGGCGGGCCGGGGCCTCGGTGGTCTCTCCCCGGCCCCCACCACCCACTGAGCGCGGAGCCCGAACCCCTGTGAGTGGTGAAAGTACGAGCTTCATCCTCGGTGCCGTGCTCCTCGTCGTCCTCGGCTGGCTGGCCGCGTGCGCCGAGGCGGGCATCTCCCGGGTCTCCCGGTTCCGGGCGGAGGAGGCCGTGCGGGCCGGGCGGCGCGGCTCGGCCCGGCTGCTGACCGTCGCCTCCGACCCGATCCGCTACCTCAACCTGGCGACCCTGATCCGGGTGGCCAGCGAGATGGCGGCGGCCGTCCTGGTCACCGTGGTGTGCGTGCGCAACGTGGAGCCGATCTGGCAGGCCGTGCTGCTGGCGTTCGGCGTGATGGTGCTGGTGTCCTTCGTCGCGGTGGGGGTCTCGCCGCGCACGATCGGGCGCCAGCACCCGCTCACCACCGCGACCGCCGCCTCCTTCGTGCTGCTGCCGCTGGCCGCGGTGCTCGGCCCGATCCCGCGGCTGCTGATCCTGCTCGGCAACGCGCTGACCCCGGGCAAGGGCTACCGGGAGGGGCCGTTCGCCTCCGAGGCCGAACTGCGGGCGCTGGTCGACCTCGCCGAGAAGGACGACCTGATCGAGGACGAGGAGCGCCGGATGGTGCACTCGGTCTTCGAGCTGGGCGACACCATCGTCCGCGAGGTGATGGTGCCGCGCACCGACCTGGTGATGATCGAGCGGCACAAGACCGTCCGGCAGGCGCTCACCCTGGCGCTGCGCTCGGGCTTCTCGCGGATCCCCGTGGTCGGGGACAGCGAGGACGACGTGGTCGGCATCGTCTACCTGAAGGACCTGGTCCGGCGCACCCACATCAACCGGGAGGCGGAGTCCGAGGAGGTCGGCGCGGTGATGCGCCCGGCCGTCTTCGTACCGGACTCCAAGCCGGCCGGCGACCTGCTGCGCGAGATGCAGCAGCGCCGCTCGCACGTGGCGATCGTGATCGACGAGTACGGCGGCACGGCCGGCCTGGTCACCATCGAGGACGTCCTGGAGGAGATCGTCGGCGAGATCACCGACGAGTACGACCGGGAGATCGCGCCGGTGGAGGACCTCGGCGACGGCTCGTACCGGATCACCGCCCGGCTGCTGGTGGAGGACCTGGGCGAGCTGTTCGGCATCGAGCTGGAGGACGAGGACGTCGAGACCGTCGGCGGCCTGCTGGCCAAGCACCTCGGCCGGGTGCCGATCCCCGGCTCGGCCTGCGAGATCCCGCTGCCCGAGCCCGCCGGCACCGGGCTGACCGGCATCCTGCTGACCGCCGAGTCCTCGGCCGGGCGCCGCAACCGGATCGGCTCGATGGTCGCGACCCCGGTCCGCAAGGCCGCGGAGGCCGGGGCGGAGCCCGGCGAGTAGCGGTCGCGCCCCGGCGGAGCGACCATGGACAGCATGACGCATCAACTTCGCGCGGAGTACGGCCCGCAGGGTGCGACCGGCGGGGTCAAGGTCTGGCACGTGGTGCGCGACGGCGACCCCGCGACGGCGCTCTGCGGCCGCAGCCTGGCCGACGACGCCGAGACGCGGCCCGAGCAGGAGTGGGGCACCGGGCTGCGCTGCTGCCAGCAGTGCGGTTCGCTCTACATGCACGAGGTGCCGCACATGCAGGGGAGCCATCCCTACAGCTAGGCCGTGGTGGAGGTCGCCATGAAGCTGCAAGACGAACTGCCCGTGAACAGCCGGCTCGCCACGGTGTGGCGGATCGGGGCGGGGCTCGGGGGGATCTTCCTGATCGTGTTCGGGTGCCTGGGGCTGGCCGATCACCCGGGCTTCCTCGCCACCCACGGTGACCGGATCACCGGGCTGTCGACCAACGGGGCGCTGAGCATCCTGTCCATCGTGGCGGGCGCGATCCTGGTGGCGGGGGCGGTGGTCGGCGGCAACTTCGCGTCCAACCTGAACATGGTGGTCGGCGTGCTGTTCGTCCTGTCCGGCTTCTACGGCCTGGCGGTGCTCGGGCGGCCGGACGCCAACATCCTGAACTTCCGGATGTCGAACGTGCTGTTCGCCTTCATCTTCGGGGTGATCCTGACGACCTTCGGGATGTACGGCCGGGTGAGCAGTCACCTGCCGCACGACAACCCGTTCTGGCGCGAGCGCACGGAGCACGAGACGGCGCGGCCGTCCGGGCCGAAGACTTTCGTCAAGGTCCTCAACCCGAACCCCGGTCCGACCCACCCGGTCGGCCACTGAGCGGCCGCGGGGGCCGCCTATGCTCGGCGGCATGAGTGACATCGTCGAGCTCGACCCCGAAGACAAGAAGATCATCACCCTGGCCCGCTCGGCCCGCGCCCGCAACGGCGTCGCCGAGGGGGCCGCGGTGCGTGACGAGACCGGCCGGACGTACGTGGCCGGGACGGTCGCGCTGGAGTCGCTGCGGCTGAGCGCGCTGCAGACGGCGGTGGCGATGGCGGTGGCCAGCGGTGCGAAGTCGCTGGAGGCGGCGGCCGTGGTGAGCGAGGCGGAGCAGCCGGCCGAGGCCGACCTGGCGGCCGTCCGGGACCTCGGCGGGGCCGGGACGCCCGTGCTGCTGGCCGGTGTGGACGGGACGCTGCGGGTGGCGGCCGAGGCCCGCTGAGGGCTGCCGAGGGCTGCTCAGGGCCCGCTGCGGCCTGCCGCGGCGGGCGATGCCGGGCGATGGCGGCGGCCTGGCGAACACCTGCCCGAACCGAGCGGATAGTCTCACCGGGGGAGTGAACTCGGTGAGGGGGCTGGGCACATGGGGGCGGTGGCGTTCTTCGCCGGGCTGCTGCTGTTCGTGATGGGGATGGGCAAGTGGCAGGAGACCGGCTCGCCGTATTGGCTCTGGGGTTCGGTCGCCTTCCTGGTCCTGTTGGTGGTGATGTCGGTGGTTTCGCGGGGCGGTCGCAAGGGCTGATCGGGCGGTGCGGGCGGGCCCGGGCAGCGCGACTCCGGTGATCAGGGAGAATGGAGCACATGAGTGCCCCTTCCTCCTCGTACCGCTCCGGCTTCGCGTGCTTCGTCGGCCGACCCAACGCGGGCAAGTCGACCCTGACCAACGCTCTGGTGGGGACGAAGGTCGCGATCACCTCCGACCGCCCGCAGACCACCCGGCACACCGTGCGCGGCATCGTGCACCGCCCGGACTCCCAGCTCGTCCTGGTCGACACCCCCGGCCTGCACAAGCCGCGCACCCTGCTCGGCGAGCGCCTCAACGACCTGGTCCGCAGCACCTGGGCCGAGGTCGACGTGATCGGCTTCTGCCTGCCCGCCGACCAGAAGCTCGGCCCCGGCGACAAGTTCATC
The DNA here is from genome assembly GCF_042720685.1 of Kitasatospora sp. NPDC058492. Taxonomy (NCBI): domain Bacteria; kingdom Bacillati; phylum Actinomycetota; class Actinomycetes; order Kitasatosporales; family Streptomycetaceae; genus Kitasatospora; species Kitasatospora sp. NPDC058492. The sequence goes on along the minus strand of NZ_JBHXMU010000003.1, from coordinate 106,575 downwards.
GCCAAGGAACTCGCCGAGGTCAAGAAGACCCCCAAGGTCGCCATCGTCACCAAGACCGACCTGGTCGACTCCAAGCGGCTCGCCGAGCAGCTGATCGCCATCCACCAGCTCGGTGAGGAACTGGGCATCGAGTGGGCCGAGATCATCCCGGTCTCGGCTGTCGGCGACAAGCAGGTGGAACTGGTCGGCGACCTGATCACCAAGCTGCTGCCGGAGGGCATGCCGCTCTACCCGGACGGCGACCTCACCGACGAGCCCGAGCAGATCATGGTCGCGGAGCTGATCCGCGAGGCCGCCCTGGAGGGCGTCCGGGACGAGCTGCCGCACTCGCTGGCCGTCGTGGTCGAGGAGATGCTCCCGCGCGAGGGCCGCCCGGCGGACCGCCCGCTGCTGGACATCCACGCCAACGTCTACATCGAGCGGCAGAGCCAGAAGGCGATCGTCATCGGCGCCAAGGGCGCGCGGCTCAAGCACGTCGGCACCACCGCCCGCAAGCACATCGAGGCGCTGCTCGGCACGCCGGTCTTCCTGGACCTGCACGTCAAGGTGGCCAAGGACTGGCAGCGCGACCCGAAGCAGCTGCGCAAGCTCGGCTTCTGAGCCCCGGCTCCCAGCGAAGGCCCGCCCGGATCTGATCGACCGGGCGGGCCTTCGGCGTGTCCGGGGGCCGGTGGGGCTACGCGCCCTCGCGCAGGACCAGCGACACCAGTTCGCGCTGCGAGTCGGTGAGCTTCGGGTCGGCGCAGTAGACCGTCCGGCCGTCGACGGTGATCTCGTAGTGGAAGCCGTCCGGCACCCCGTACGAGGGCGCCCGCAGCCCGCCCGCGACGGCCTCGCGGGCGAGCGCGTGGACGTGCGGGGCGTCCGTGCGGTCGACGGTGTCGAGTTCCGCGTGGCGGACGATCCCCGCGAAGCCGCCGGTCCGGGTCACCTGGATACGCATGGTGTCCATGGTGCTACCAGGGGAGGGAGTTTGCCGGTCTTTTCCCGGACCGTGACCTTAAGCCCGGCTCAACCTGGTCTCAATCGGTCCTCGGCCGGGGCCGTCGCCGGGGCCTTCATCGTGGCTGCCGGAGGGGCTGCCGGAGGGGCCGCCGGAGGGTTCAGCCGGGGCTGACGCCCACCTGCGCCCAGGAGGCCGTCACGGTGTCCGCGACCGAGGACTGGTCGGGGTAGCGGGCCTTGGCGGCGGCCACGGTGGCCCGGGCGAAGGCGGTGAAGTCGGCGTCGGCGGCCAGCTGGTGGCCGGTCAGGGCGTCGTACCAGATCCGCCCGGCGCGGTCCCAGGCCTGGCCGCCGAGGGCGGTGGCCAGCAGGTAGAACGCGTGGTTGGGGATGCCGGAGTTGATGTGCACGCCGCCGTTGTCGTCGGTGGTGTCCACGTAGTCCCGCATGTGCGCGGGCTGCGGGTCCTTGCCGAGCCGGGGGTCGTCGTAGGCGGTGCCGGGGGCCTTCATCGAGCGCAGCGCCACGCCCTGGATGCCGGGGGCGAGCAGTCCGGCGCCGATCAGCCAGTCGGCGTGGGCGGCGTCCTGGCGCAGCGCGTACTGCTTGACCAGCGAGCCGAAGACGTCGGAGACCGACTCGTTGAGCGCGCCGGGCTGGTCCTGGTACTGCAGGCCGGCGGTGAACTGGGTGACGCCGTGGGTGAGTTCGTGGCCGATGACGTCGACGCAGGCGGTGAAGTCGCCGAAGATCTCGCCGTCGCCGTCGCCGAAGACCATCTGGTGGCCGTTCCAGAAGGCGTTGTCGTAGTCCTGGCCGTAGTGCACGGTGGCGTCCAGGCGCAGCCCCCGGTTGTCGATCGAGCGGCGGCCGAAGACGGTGGCGTACAGGGCGAAGGTGTCGCCGAGGCCGTCGTAGGCGTGGTTGACGGACTGGTCGGCGACCGGGGCCTGGCCCTCGGTGCGGACGGTCCGGCCGGGCAGCCGCTGGCTGTGGGCGGTGTCGGCGATCAGCCGGCTGGGGGTCGGGCCGGTGCTGACGGGCGGGGGAGGGGTGAGGCGGGCCGCGCGGTGCGCGGTGTCGAGCAGGAGGGAGCGGACGGCGGGCTCGTGACCGGCCTCGGCGAGGCGGTCCAGGACGTACGGCGGGACGATCGCGCAGATCGGAACTGCTGCAGTCATGTGGCCCAGGGTGAGGCCTCGATGACCGGTTGTCACCACTCTTGGCGTGACCGGTCGGTGTCTCAAGGGGTGGAACGGTGGCCCGGATCACTTCGGGGGCGCGCGGCCCTGGGTTACGCTGGGGCCATCATGCGCAACGGGCTGCTTCTTCTTAGCTGCCGCGTCGAGGGCCTGTAGTCCACAGGGCCGGCTCCCTCGCCGCGGGGATCGAGCTGTGCGCGTCATCCGGCGATCCAACGGAGGGTCGCGAGCGGCAGCTGCCGGCCAGTCGGTGTCGACCACCCCGACCCGCCCCCGCACCACGCATCACAGGAAGCCGAGAGTCATTCCATGACCGAGCAGAGCTCCGCCGCGCCCATCCCCGCCGGTCGCGCCTTCGTCGACCGTCCCACCCCGATCACCGCCGCGTCCGTGCGCCAGCTGCCCTCCGGCATGCGGTACGGGCGCTACCTGCCGTTCGACACCGTCGACCTGCCGGACCGCACGTGGCCGAGCACGGTGATCACCAAGGCGCCGCGCTGGCTCTCCACCGACCTGCGGGACGGCAACCAGGCGCTGATCGACCCGATGTCCCCGGCCCGCAAGCGCAAGATGTTCGACCTGCTGGTCGCGATGGGCTACAAGGAGATCGAGGTCGGCTTCCCGTCCTCCGGAGCCACCGACCACGCCTTCGTGCGGTCGCTGATCGAGGAGGGGGCGATCCCCGAGGACGTCACCATCTCGGTGCTGACGCAGGCCCGCGAGGAGCTGATCGAGAAGACCGTCGAGTCGCTGGTCGGCGCCCCGCGCGCGACGGTCCACCTGTACAACGCGACGGCGCCGCTGTTCCGCCGGGTGGTGTTCCGCAACGACCGGGCCGCCACCAAGGCGATCGCCACCGACGGCACCCGGCTGGTGATGGAGTACGCCGAGAAACTGCTGGGCGAGGAGACCGTCTTCGGCTACCAGTACTCGCCGGAGATCTTCGTGGACACCGAGCTGGACTTCGCGCTGGAGGTCTGCGAGGCGGTCATGGACGTCTGGCAGCCGGGCGAGGGCCGCGAGATCATCCTGAACCTGCCGGCCACCATCGAGCGGGCCACCCCGAACGTGCAGGCCGACCAGTTCGAGTGGATGTCGCGCAACCTGTCGCGCCGCGAGTTCGTCTGCCTGTCGGTGCACCCGCACAACGACCGCGGCACCGCCGTCGCCTCCGCCGAACTGGCCTACATGGCGGGCGCGGACCGCATCGAGGGCTGCCTGTTCGGCCAGGGCGAGCGGACGGGCAACGTCGACCTGGTGACCCTGGGCATGAACCTGTTCTCGCAGGGCATCGACCCGCAGATCGACTTCTCCGACATCGACGAGGTGCGCCGCACCGCCGAGTACTGCAACCAGATGGAGGTGCACCCGCGCCACCCGTACGCCGGCGACCTGGTGTACACCTCCTTCTCCGGCTCGCACCAGGACGCCATCAAGAAGGGCTTCGACGCCCTGGAGGCGGACGCGGCGGCGGCGGGCGTCCCGGTGGGGGAGCACACCTGGGGCGTGCCGTACCTGCCGATCGACCCGAAGGACGTCGGCCGCACCTACGAGGCGGTCATCCGGGTCAACAGCCAGTCCGGCAAGGGCGGTGTGGCGTACGTCCTGAAGAACGACCACAAGCTGGACCTGCCGCGCCGGATGCAGATCGAGTTCTCCCGGATCATCCAGGCCAAGACCGACGCCGAGGGCGGCGAGGTCACCCCGGCCGAGATCTGGCGGGTCTTCGAGGACGAGTACCTGCCGACCCCGGACAACCCGTGGGGCCGGATCTCGCTGAGCGGTTCGCGCACCCTGACCACCGAGGACGGCCGGGACGCGCTGATCGCCGGCGCGCTGGTGGACTCGGTACCGGTGACCCTGACCGGTGTCGGCAACGGCCCGGTCTCCGCCTTCACGGACGCGCTGGCCCGGATCGGCCTGGACGTCCGCGTCCTGGACTACGCCGAGCACGCGCTGAGCGAGGGCGGCGACGCCCAGGCCGCCGCGTACGTCGAGTGCGCGGTGGACGGCAAGGTGCTGTGGGGCGTCGGCATCGACGCCAACACCGTGCTGGCCTCGCTGAAGGCGATCATCAGCGCCGTCAACCGGGCACAGCGCGGGTAGTTCGTACGAGTGAGATGTGGCGGGGCCGTCCTCCGGGGCGGCCCTTCGCCGCGCCTGGGGCCAGTTGTGTCCTGCGCCACATTTTTTCGGGTCGGAAGCCGTTCGAGGTACTGACACGTGCCGGTAACCATGGCAACATCGATCCACCGGAAAGCCGGGTCGGTGGGACGGCCTCGGTGTCCGGTCGCGTGACCTGCCCATTGTTGTGCAGGCCGTCTGCCATGTCTGGGGAGTGGCGCCGTGACCAGGTTGTGGGGTGTTCGCCCGCGGTGGCGGACTGACGTTCTCGGTGACTTCTTCTGCCCGGGCTGTGGCGGGGACCGCAACTACCGCCGGCAGCACGGCCGGCGGTGGCTGCGGTTGCTGGGGACCCCGGTGGCCCCGCTCGGCCCGGTGATCGGCAGCGTGCAGTGCACCAGCTGCCACGGCCGCTACGGCGTCGAGAGCCTGGAACAGCCCACCTCCGTACGGCTCGGCGCGATGCTGCGGGACGCGCAGTACACCATCGCGCTCGCCCTGCTCGCGGCCGGCGGCACCGCGCACCGCGCGGCCCGCGAGTCGGCCTGCACGGCGGTGCGCGAGGCCGGGTTCGAGGACTGCGGCGAGGCCCAGGTGCTGGCCGCGCTCGCCGCGCTGTCCGGGCTCGGCGGCGAACTCTACGACGCCCACGGGATGGCCGGCGGCCTGGCCGTGGAACTGCACGCGGTGCTCGAACCGCTCGCCCCGCACCTGGCCCACCAGGGCCGGGAGCGGCTGCTGCTGCAGGGCGCGGCGATCGCCCTGTCCGACGGGCGCTACCTGCCGCAGGAGCGCGAGGCGCTGGCCGCGGTCGGGCGCTGTCTGGATCTACCGCAGTCGCGGGTCGGGGCGCTGCTGGAGGCGGCGACCCGGGCTCCGTACTAGACCTTCTCCGCAGTAACCGGACCTCCCCCGCAGGACGGAACCTCCTCCGCAGAACCGGGCCCGCTCCGCAGTGCCGGGCCCCGGGCCTGCCGCGCAACCCCCCGAGCCATCTCCGATCCCCCACAAAACGGGCCCGAAATCCCCCTCCGGGCCCGCCGTGACCCGCACCGCTCGGTCCTCCCCCACGGACCCGGTGCGGGCAACACGGCTGTCGGCGGCCGGGGCGCGCCGTGGGGGAGAATGGTTCCCATGAGTCTTTTCCGGGACGACGGCGTCGTGCTGCGGGCGCAGAAGCTCGGCGAGGCCGATCGGATCATCACCCTGCTGACCCGGCACCACGGCAAGGTGCGGGCGGTGGCGCGCGGGGTGCGCAAGACCAAGTCCAAGTTCGGCGCCCGGCTGGAGCCGTTCTCGCACGTGGACGTGCAGTTCTTCAGCCGGGGGAGTGAGCTGATCGGCCGTGGGTTGCCGCTGTGCACCCAGGTGGAGACGATCGCGCCGTACGGCGGGTCGATCGTCACCGACTACGGCCGCTACACCGCCGGGACGGCGATGCTGGAGACGGCCGAGCGGTTCGCCGAGAACGAGGGTGAACCGGCCGTCCAGCAGTACCTGCTGCTGGTGGGCGCGCTGCGCACGCTGGCGGCCGGGCTGCACGAGTCGCACCTGGTGATGGACGCCTTCCTGCTGCGCTCGCTCGCGGTGAACGGGTACGGCGCGAGCTTCACGGACTGCGCCAAATGCGGGCTGGAGGGGCCGAACCGTTTCTTCTCCCTTCCCGCAGGCGGGGTCCTCTGCCCGGACTGCCGAGTGCCCGGATGTGCCGTACCCTCCCCTGAGACACTGGTACTGCTCGGGGCGCTGCTGTCAGGGGACTGGCAGACGGCCGATTCCTGCGAGCCGAGGTACTGGCGGGAGGGCAGCGGCCTGGTCGCGGCCTATCTGCAGTGGCATTTGGAGCGGGGCATCCGCTCGATGAGATACGTGGAGAAGTGAGCACATGGCAGCGCGACGGCTCTTCGGCGGCGGCAAGCAGAGGGAGTACCTCCCCCCGACCCCGCACCCCAGTGGCGCACAGCCCCCGAAGATTCCCGGCGAGCTGGTCCCCGAACACGTCGCCATCGTGATGGACGGCAACGGCCGCTGGGCCAAGGAGCGCGGACTGCCCCGCACCGAGGGCCACAAGGTCGGCGAGTCCGTCGTGCTGGACGTCCTCAAGGGCGCGATCGAGCTCGGCGTGAAGAACATCTCGCTGTACGCGTTCTCCACCGAGAACTGGAAGCGCTCGCCCGACGAGGTGAAGTTCCTGATGAACTTCAACCGGGACGTCATCCACCGCCGCCGCGACGAGATGGACGCGATGGGCGTGCGGGTCCGCTGGGCGGGCCGGATGCCCAAGCTGTGGAAGAGCGTCGTCCAGGAGCTCCAGGTCGCCGAGGAGCAGACCAAGGACAACGACGCCGTCACGCTCTACATGTGCGTCAACTACGGTGGCCGGGCCGAGCTCGCGGACGCCGCGGCGGCCCTCGCGGCCGACGTCGCCGCCGGGAAGCTGGACCCGAAGAAGGTCAACGAGAAGACCCTCGCCAAGTACATGTACCACCCGGACATGCCGGACGTGGACCTGTTCCTGCGCCCCAGCGGCGAGCAGCGCACCTCCAACTTCCTGCTCTGGCAGTCCGCGTACGCCGAGTTCGTGTTCCAGGACGTGCTCTGGCCGGACTTCGACCGCCGCGACCTGTGGCGCGCCTGCGAGCAGTACGCGAGGCGCGACCGCCGCTTCGGCGGGGCGATCCCGAACGAGGTGCCCGAGCCGCTGGACCTGCCCACCCAGCGCTGACGCGGTACGGCGGCGGTACGGCGAAGGGCCCGTGGGAATCGCTCCCACGGGCCCTTCGCCGTACCGGTGCTCCGCTGGTCAGACCTTCTTGGCGCACTCCGCGCAGGTGCCGAAGATCTCCAGGGTGTGCGCGATGTCGCTGAACCCGTGCTCCGCGGCGACCGCGTTGGCCCAGCGCTCCACCGCCGGGCCCTCCACCTCGACGGTGGCGCCGCAGTGCCGGCACACCAGGTGGTGGTGGTGTCCGCTGCTGCACCGGCGGTAGACGGCCTCGCCGTCGGCGGTGCGCAGCACGTCCACCTCGCCGGCGTCGGCGAGCGACTGGAGGGTGCGGTAGACCGTGGTCAGACCGACGGAGTCCCCGCGGTGCTTGAGCATGTCGTGGAGCTCCTGCGCGCTGCGGAAGTCCTCGATCTCGTCCAGGGCCGCCGAGACGGCGGCACGTTGCCGGGTCGAGCGGGCGCGCGGCGACGGGCCTGCGGTGGTCACCGTGGGTCCTCCTGGGGTGGTGGGCGTCTCGCACCTCATTGTGCCAGCCCCGCACCCCGCTCCGGAGTGATCGCGTCGGAGGAACCGCGGCCCGGGAGTTGCCCCGGGATCTGTCCCGGGATCTGATCCGGGGATTGCCCCGGGGATTGTCCCGGGACGGGTTCCGGCAGGGCGACGTCGCAGACCTTCGGTCCGGGGTCCGCGACGCCCCTGCGGTGGCGCCGCCGGGCGAGCGGCGCGGCGAGCAGGCTGAACACCGCGAACACCGCGATGGCGAGCAGCACGATGGCCGGGCCGGAGGGCACGTTGAGGTGGTAGGAGCCGGTGACGCCGGCCAGCGAGACCACCACGCCGAGCGCGATCGAGGCCGCCTGGGTGGCGGCGAACGACCGGGTGAGCTGCTGGGCGGCGACCACCGGGACCACCATCAGGGCGCTGACCAGCAGCAGCCCGACCACCCGCATCGCGACGGTGACGGTGACGGCGGCCATCACCGCGAGCAGCAGGTTGAGCGTGCGCACCGGCAGGCCGGTGACCCGGGCGAAGTCCTCGTCCTGGCAGATCGCGAAGAGCTGCCGGCGCAGGCCGACGGTGACCGCGACGACCACCGCGCCGAGCACCGCGATGGTGATCAGGTCGGCCGGGGCGACGGTGAGGATGGAGCCCCACAGGTAGCTCTCCAGCGAGCCGGCGCCGGCCTGGGCGGAGAGCGAGACGAGCAGCTTGCCGCAGGCCATGCCGCCGTAGAAGAGCATCGCCAGGGCGATGTCGCCGCGCTGGTTGCCGCGCGAGCGGACCAGTTCCATCGTGACGGCGCCGAGCACGCAGACCAGCACGGCCATCCAGACCGGGCTGGTCTGGAAGATGAAGCCGAGGCCGACGCCGGTCATCGCGACGTGCCCCATGCCGTCGCCCATCAGGGCCTGCCGGCGCTGCACCAGGTAGATGCCGACGGCCGGGGCGGTGATCCCGACCAGGACGGCGGCGAGCAGGGCGCGCTGCATGAAGTCGTAGGAGAGCATCTCGGTCATGCCAGCAGCCTCGGCGGGGTGTGGTCGGCGTGCGGGTGGACGTGGTCGTGGCCGGGCAGCGCGTGCAGTCCGGTGTTGGGCACGGGCGGGCCGTCGTGTGCGACGCAGCCGTCCCGCAGCACCACGGCGCGGTCGATCAGCGGTTCCAGCGGCCCGAGTTCGTGCAGCACGAGGAGGACGGCGGCGCCGCGGGAGACCTCGGCGCGCAGGGTGTCGGCGAGCACCTGCTGGCTGGCGGCGTCCACGCCGGCCATCGGCTCGTCCATGATCAGCAGGTCGGGGGTGCCGACCAGGGCGCGGGCGATCAGCACCCGCTGCTGCTGGCCGCCGGACAGGTCGGCGACGCCGTCCCCGGCCCGCTCCAGCATGCCGACGGCGGCGAGCGCGCGGTCGACCGCCGCGCGGTCCCGGCGGCGGAACGGCAGCAGCCGGTGCTGCGGCAGCCGCCCGGTGGAGACCACTTCGCGCACGGTGGCCGGCACGCCGGAGGCGGCGGTGGTGCGCTGCGGAACGTACCCGATCCGGTGCCAGGCGCGGAAGCCGGCGTACGGGATGCCGAACAGCTCCAGCGTGCCCTGCCCCAGCGGGACGGAGCCGATGACGGCCTTGACGGTGGTGGACTTGCCGGAGCCGTTGGCGCCGAGCAGGGCGACCACCTCGCCGGGCTGGACGGTGAGGTCGACGCCGCGCAGCACCGGCCGACCGCCGCGGGAGGCGACGGCGTCGCGGAGGCGGACGGCCGGGGGTATCGGGTGGGTCATGGTGCTGTCGTCCCGTCAGCTGGTGGGGGTGCCGGTCGCGGTGGGAGTGGTGCCGGTCGCGGCGGGGGTGGCGCCGAGGGCGGTCTGGAGGTTGGCCAGGTTCTGCTTCATGACCGAGAGGTAGTCCTCCTTGCCCGGGTCCTTGACGCCCTCCAGCGGGTCCAGCACGGCGGTCTTGAGGCCGAGGTCCTTGGCGACGGTGTCGGCGAGCTTGGGGCTGACCAGGGTCTCGAAGAAGATCGTGGTGACGCCGTTGTCCTTGGCGGCCTTCTGCACGTCGGCGAGGCGGGCCGGGGTGGGCTCGGACTCGGGGTCGACGCCGTTGATGGCGACCTGGGTGAGGCCGTAGTGGTCGGCGAGGTAGCCGAAGGCGGCGTGGCTGGTGACGAAGGTCCTGGACTTGGCGTCCTTCAGGCCGTCCCGGAACTCCTGGTCCAGCGTGGTCAGCCGGCCGACCAGGTCGTCGGTGTTCTTGCGGTAGTCGTCGGCGTGGGCCGGGTCGGCCTTGGCGAACCCGTCGCCGACGCTCTTGGCGATCGCCGCGTAGCGGGTCGGGTCGAGCCAGATGTGCGGGTCGCCGGCCGGGCCGTCGTGCTGGTGGCCGTCGGCCTCGGCGGTGCCCTCGTCGAGGTGGTGGTCGACCAGCGGGCTGGCGGCGGTGGCGTCGATCTTGTACTTGGCCGAGGACTGGCCGACGGCCTGGTCGACGGTGGGCTGCAGGCCCTTGAGGTAGATGATCGCGTCGGACTTCTGGACGGTGGCGACCTGCTTGGCGGTGAGCTCCAGGTCGTGCGGCTCGACGCCGGCCGCGGTGAGGTCGGTGACCGCGACGTGGTCCTTGCCGATCTGCTGGGCCAGGTACTCCATCGGGTAGAAGGAGGCGACGACCTTCAGCTTGCCGTCGGCGCTCTGGGCGCTGCTGCTGCCACCGCAGGCGGTCAGGACGAGGGAGGCGGTGAGGGCGGTGGCGGCGATGGCTATCGAGCTGCGGGTACGTCGTCCGATCATCATGACAATCATTCTCATCTTATCTGGAAATGATTGTCAACTCACTCGGACGGGTGAACGGCAGGTGGCCGTGGCTGGGAGGGGCCGGACGATACCGATTTGAACCCCGTACCCGTATGGCCGGTAACCTGAGGTATTCGGGTACGCGCAACCAGCCGTGCCCTGACCGTGCCGTACGTACTGAAGAGAGCACTGTGGCCGCCGACAAGATCGACACGATCGTCAGCCTGAGCAAGCGCCGTGGCTTCGTCTACCCCTGCAGCGAGATCTACGGCGGCACGCGTGCCGCCTGGGACTACGGGCCGCTGGGCGTCGAACTCAAGGAGAACATCAAGCGCCAGTGGTGGCGCGCGATGGTCCAGGCCCGTGAGGACGTCGTGGGACTCGACTCGTCGGTGATCCTCGCGCGCGAGGTGTGGGAGGCCTCCGGCCACGTCGCCACCTTCAACGACCCGCTGACCGAGTGCCTCTCCTGCCACAAGCGCCACCGGGCCGACCACCTGGAGGAGAAGTACGAGGCCAAGCACGGCTTCCCGCCGCCGAACGGCCTCAAGGACGTCAACTGCCCCGACTGCGGCACCAAGGGCCAGTTCACCGAGCCCAAGGACTTCTCGGGCATGCTGAAGACCCACCTCGGCGTCACCGAGGAGGCCAGCGGCCTGGCCTTCCTGCGGCCCGAGACCGCCCAGGGCATCTTCACCAACTTCAAGGCCGTCCAGACCACGTCGCGCAAGAAGCCGCCGTTCGGCATCGCCCAGACCGGCAAGAGCTTCCGCAACGAGATCACCCCCGGCAACTTCATCTTCCGCACCCGCGAGTTCGAGCAGATGGAGATGGAGTTCTTCGTCAAGCCGGGCGAGGACGAGCAGTGGCACGAGTACTGGCTCCAGCAGCGCTGGGACTGGTACGTCGACCTCGGCCTGCGCACCGAGAACATGCGCTTCTTCGAGCACCCGAAGGAGAAGCTCTCCCACTACGCCAAGCGCACGGTGGACATCGAGTACCGCTTCAACTTCGGCGGCAGCGAGTACTCCGAGCTGGAGGGCGTCGCCAACCGCACCGACTACGACCTGCGGGTGCACAGCGAGGCGTCCGGCCAGGACCTCAAGTACTTCGACCAGGAGAGCGGCGAGCGGTACTTCCCGTACGTCATCGAGCCGGCGGCCGGCCTCAACCGCGCCATGCTGGCCTTCCTGATCGACGCCTACTTCGAGGACGAGGCGCCCAACGCCAAGGGCGTCATGGAGAAGCGCGTCGGCATGCGGCTCGACCCGCGCCTGGCCCCGGTCAAGGTCGCCGTCCTGCCGCTGTCGCGCAACGCCGACCTCTCCCCGAAGGCCCGCGGCCTCGCCGCCGACCTGCGCACCGCGTGGAACGTCGAGTTCGACGACGCCGGCGCCATCGGCAAGCGCTACCGCCGCCAGGACGAGATCGGCACGCCGTTCTGCGTCACCGTCGACTTCGACACCCTTGAGGACAACGCGGTGACCGTCCGCGACCGCGACACCATGTCGCAGGAGCGCGTCTCGCTCGACCAGGTCAAGGCGTACCTGGGCGCGCGACTGATCGGCTGCTGAGCCCGCTCCGCCCTTCTGGAGCCCTCGTTCGCCCCGGTCCGTCCGGGGCGGGCGGGGGCTCCTGCGTTCTGTTTCCCCATCTGCGGTCCTACCGTCTGCCCCAGCGGGAACGGGGGGCCGCGGCCGGTTCGGTCGGCAGGCCGGCGCTGCGCAGGGCGGCCAGCGTCGTCCGGTGCCGGGCGCCGTCGGCGAGCAGCGCGGCGAGCAACCGCCCGTACAGCTCCGGGCTGGTGTCCAACGCGGCCGCCAGCTTGACCAGCTCCACCGGCGGGCGCAGCGCCGCCAGCTCGTACAGCAGGACGGTCGCGAGCTCGGCCGGCAGCTCCGTCGCCAGCGCGGCCAGCTCCGCCGTCGGCCGGCCGGCCGCCTGACGCAGCAGCGTCCGCACGTCGGCGTGCCGGCCCGTACGGCGGAGGCCGGTCGCCAGCGCCGTCAGCTCCGGCGTCGGCGCCGAACCCCACTCCCACAGCAGCGTCGCGCCGTCCGCGCCCTGCCCGGCCCGCTCCAGCGCGGCCAGCAGGGCGGGCAGTGCCGACGCCGGATAGCCCCAGAACGCGTGGAACAGCTCCGCCGCCTCCTCCGCCAGCCCCAGCTCGCGCAACTCCGCCAGCATCGCCACCGCCTGCTCCGGCGCGCACTGCGCGGCGCTCCTGGCCAGGTGCAGGGACGCGCCCGTCGGACCGCGCCGGGAGAGCATGCCGACCAGCAGAGCGGCGTCCGCCGGATCGAGGCCGGTGGCCGCCCGGGACAGCAGCTCCGTCGCCTCGGCGAAGGCGCCGGCACGGTGCAGGGCCGCCACCCGCTCGGCGAGGGCGCCGATGTCGGGGCGGGCGGGCCGGGCCTGGGGCGGCGGGGCCTGGGCCGGTTGCGGCTCCGGCGGTCGGCTCCTCAGCCGGTTCTCCAACGCCTCCAGCCGATCGCTCAGTTGGAGGCAGCGGGCGCCCAGGCCCTCGCGCAGCGTGCGCGCCTGCGCCAACTGCCGCAGCAGGTCCCCGTCCGGCCGCTGGCGGCCCGGCGCCGCCCGGATCGCCTCGTTCAACCGCCGCTCCCGCTGGCTCGCGTAGCGGCTCGCGCGGAGTAACTCGTCCAGTTCCGCCCGGAGTTCGTACGCCTGCTGCTCGCCCTCCGGGTCCTGGCCCGCGGATTGTGCCGTCGGCCGCATGCGCATGATCGCCCCACCCCGTCCATCTCTCCCCTGACTGCGGGACATCCTGGCGTCGCTATATGGCGGGGGAGTTAAGGGAGCACGTCCAGTCGTGCGCGACTGGTGTCAAGGAGCGCGCAGACGGCGGTCGTGGCAAGAAGTGCGCCGGTCGCGCTCCGCAGCAGGGTCGCCTCGTAGTACGAGCCGGGTGCGACCACGGCGACGGCACAGCCGACGGCCGCCCCGACCAGGGCGGCGGGGATCAGACGGACCGTCCGCACCGCCGGCAGGAGCACCACGAGCCCCGCGACGGCCGCCAGTTCGGGGGTTCCGAAGGAGACGCCGTAGCGGACAGCCAGCGCGGGGACGAAGAACAGGACGAGGGCCCGCCCGAGCGTGCCGGTCAGCGCGGTGGTGTGCGGGCCGGCCGGACCGCCGCTCCACGGCACGAACCGGGTGGCGGCCAGGACCGCCAGCGCGGCCAGCGCGCCGGCGAGATGGTCGCCGAGTCGGGCCAGGTTGTACAGCAGCGCGGTGTCGTACAGCGTCAGCATCAGCGTGCCGAACGCCCACAGGTCGAGGGTGAACAGCACCGGGCCGCGGGGTGGCCGGGCCCGCTCGCGGGAGGCCAGCCAGACGAGCAGCGGTGGTGTGACGAGCGCGGACACCGTCCGCAGCGCGATGTCGTCCACCGTGTACGGATTCCGCAGGTCCCACTCCACCGCGCAGAACGCCACCGTATACGAGGCGGCCGCGAGCCCGGTCAGCGGCGAGCGCATCGCCCGGACGTAGAGGCCGTGGTCCAGGCGTCGCAGCACGGCGGCGAACGCCAGGAGCACCAGCGGGAGTTCGAGGAACGCCTGGACGCGGAGCACGGTGGGCGCGAGCAGCTCGGGCGCGGGGAAGTGCGCCGCCAGCCAGTCGATCGCCGGGTTGCCGCGCGGCACGTCGAACCACCCGGGCGGCAGGTAGCGGGCGACGAACGCCGTACTCCCGCCCCGCACCCGCTGCACGTACACGGCGAACAGCACCTGGTTCAGATAGACGAGTGCCACGACCAGCGCCAGCGCCACCTCCGGGCCGAAGCGCCCCCCGCGCCCCGGCCGGACCTCCTGCCGCCGCCACGCCCTGGGCGCCAGGGCCAGCGCGGCAGCGGCCGACACCACCACCGTGCCGTCCAGCACCGGGCCGACCGCCCTCATGCGGCGAGCCGTGCCCGCGCCTCCATCAGGGCGAAGCCGAGCAGGTTCAACCCCCGCCACTCGTCCGGCCGTTCCGCGCGGATGTCGTCGGCCGCGAGCCCGATGCCCCAGATCCGGTCCACCGGGCTGGCCTCGACCAGGACGCGGTCGCCGGTGCCCAGCAGGTAGGCGCGCAGCGCCTCGTCCTGCCCGAACTTCGCGACGTTCCCCTCGACGACCAGCTCGAACCGGCCGGCCGTCCAGGCCGCGTCGTCGAAACCCCTGACCAGCCGCCCCAGCTTCTTCGCCTCGGCCGGCGTGTGGGCCGCCAGCACCCGCTGCTCGATGGCCTCGTCCCCGAACATCCGGGCCTTGCCCGCCATCATCCAGTGTTCGGCGGACGCGTACGCCACCCCGTCGACGGTGAACTGCCCGGGCCGCCACTGGCTCAGGCACTCCCGCCGCGTCCCCCCGCCCTTCCGCTCGGTGTGCCCCCAGAACATCAGCCACTTCGGCCGCACCCCGGCGGCCGTCAGCGCCGCCAGCTCCGCCCGGCTACGGACGTCGGCAGGGCTCCCCACGCGCATCTCGCTCATATCGTCATTCTGACGCAAAGGGGGCCGTCGGGCCAGCGGGTTTTCGGTGGCCGGTCGGGTCAGTTGGCGGGCAGTGCGTTCGCCATGTCCCGGAAGCGGGGCGACACCCGCATCATGCCGTCCGAGCCGACGTTGAGGTTCTCGATCCAGCCTTCCCGGTACCAGAAGAGCGACGGGGTCAGCGGCGCCGGGTCGCCGGCCGCGAGCTCCTTCGACAGGTCGATCAGGAAGCGGATGGCGTTCAGCGACAGGCTGGTGCGGATCGGCACCGCGCAGAGTGTGTTGTTCGTCGGCAGGGCGACCAGAGCGCCGTTGGGCAGCTCGATGCCCCCTCCCAGGGCGTTCTCCAGGCGCAGCGCGTGGGCGGCTCCGGGCCAGGCGCCCATGCCGTTGACGGTGTGGATGGTGTCGCCGTTGGACGCGTCGAAGACCTGCCGGTTGAGCTGCTCGGTGGCCAGGTTCGCGAAGGCCCGCTCCCACAGCTCGGCCCGGCTGATGCTCCACTGGTCGGCGGCGTGTTCGGCTATCGACAGGGCCTCGGTCTTTCCGGCCCGCTTGCCGGCGTCCACGCAGAGGACGACCGACAACTCGTCGTCGATCTGCCGCGCCATCGGATCGGGCCCCAGGCCGCGGCTCCTGGTGATCAGGAGCCGCAGTCGGTCCCGGACCTCGAAGACCGAGATCTTCGCCAGCGCCTGGCACGGGCCGTGCTCGTCGCACAGCGGCCTCGGAAGGTTCTTGCGGCTGCCGAACAGCGGCATGGGTCACTCCTCGGGTGGTTGCGATGGTCGGACTGGGCCACAGCATTCCATCGGTTGGCCCTGCCGTCCCGAGATCACCCCATTCCCGAAGGTGTCCTGTCGATCTGTCAGATGGTGGCGTGCTCCCAGCGGAGGGCGGGGTGGCCGTCGATCCAGTAGTGGGTCGCCCGGTCGGTGATCCGCAGGCGGACGGCGGTGAGGTCGGGGCGTCCGGCCTCCTGCCAGGCGGTGAGGATGCGCTCGACCTCGTCCCAGAGCGGGACCGGGCCGTATTGGTGGACCGTCCAGCCGTAGGTGTCGTCGGCGACCTCGGCGGCGGATCCGGGGGTGGCCAGGTAGTGGATCGACTCCAGATCCTCCCCGATCGATACGGTGAACTTGGCGCTGGGAAAGGCGAGTTGGGTGAGGATGGCCGGCGTCGGTTCGTTGAGGAGGGTGGGGGAGGCGTGCGCCAGCCGCTTCGGTGAGGCCGCCTCCGCCCGGGCCGCGGGGCCCCCGGCCCGGGCCGCCAGGGGTTCGGGGCGGACGGGAGGGAGGGTGGAACGGTCGATGAACCGGCCGTCGGCGGTGCCGTCGGCGGCGACGGTGACCCTGGCCAGGCCGGCGCCCTCGGGCCAGGTGCCGACCGTGGCCAGGATCGTGCCGCCGGGCTTGGTCCGCTGCACCCAGGCGTAGGGGATGCGGCGCACCGCGTGGGTGGCGATCACCCGGTCGTACGTGACTTTCGGGTCGGCCTCGACGGTGCCGACGTTGCGCTCGCCGAGGAGGTGGCGGAGCAGGGCCGTCGAGTAGCCCGTGCCGGTGCCGATCTCCAACACGGTGTGCCCGTCCTCGGCGCCCAGGGCGTCGATCACGCGGACGGTGGCGGCCGGGGCGGTGGTGGAGGCGGTGGGGAAGCCCCGGACGGGCGCGGAGGCCTGGTCGGCGGTCAGATGGCCGTTGAGTTGTGTGACCAACGACCGGTTGCTGTAAGCGAGTTCGACCCACTCTGTCGGATCGGCGCCGCGCTCGGTCACCGGCCGCCAGCGGCGCCTGCCGGTGGACACGAACACCCCGGGGCGCAGGAACGGCTCCCGGGGGACGGCCTCCACAGCCGCCCGCAGCGCCGGGCTGGTCAGGGCGCCGCCCGCCTCAAGCCGGTCGGCGAGTGCGCGGCGGGCTGCTGCGGTGTCCGGGGTCATGGTTCTCCTTTCCCGGGCGGGCGTGTGCGTCTGCGCTGGATCGCCTTGCTGGGTGCGGAGTTGACCAGCACGGTCACAACGCAGAGTACGAGGAGGAGGAAGAGGTTCGCCATGCCGGGGTCGCCGTGGCGAAGCGGGCGGGAGGCGAGTACCCCTGCGCCCGCCCCGGTCGCGATGGAGAACGCTGCGGCGGCGACCAGGGCGGGGCGGGGGCGGGTCGGTGGCGTCACGAGTTCTGCGGGGGCGGCGGGCCGATGTCCTCGGGCCGGGCCGTCCACTCGACGCCGCCCTGGGGAGGGCGGAGGTGGAGGAGGCCGGCGACGTGGTCCATGACGACGCCGAGTCGCCCGGTGTAGCTGTCGTGGACGAGAGCGGCGTCGGGGGCGGTGGGGGTGGCGGCCGTCACGGGGTGAGCCAGCTGTCGAGCCGCACGGTGATCAACTTCCCGTTCGCACCCACGACTTTCGAGCGCGCTCGTGCGCTCCTCGAAGGGATGCTCTCGCTGATGACTTTCGCAGAGGCGCCCCCGATGACCTACCTTGAAGGTCCCCCTGCTGCCTGGCAGTCCTTCGTAACCGCCGTTCGGGCGGGCGAGCTCGGCGCCGCCCTCTGATCTCGCGGCCTTGGGCCCCCGCGCCCAAGGCCGCCGTTACCGCCGGAGGCATCCCGCATGGCCAGGCGTGACTACGAGGACACTCCTGCCGCACTCCCGTCGTGCGCCGAGGCCTAGGAGTAGTGCTTGTGCAGGTCGTCGCTGATCAGCCCGGTGCCGTGGTGGACGGCCAGGCTGGAGTAGGTTCCGCGCAGTTGGGCGGCGTGCGCGGTTCGCTGGTGTTCGATCAGCAGCCCCTCGGTGTCGTCCGAGTGGCCGCTGCGGGCGCGCTCTCGGCGACTCAGGAAGACGGTCGTGCCGATGATGGTGGCCACGAGTGCGACCAGGAACGCGATGACGAAGGTCATGAGGTCTCACCTTTCCCCCGGGCCTGGATCGTCCCATGACGAACCATCTCCACGGAAGGGTCAATTCCACCCGACCCGCCGCAGGAGAAGTCGACCAGGCCGACTTCCTGCGCCGGGCGCCACGGGTTTCGGGGCCCGCCCCATCGAGCAGATCGGGGAGGGGGCATGACAATTCCCCCTCCCAGAGGTCGATGTGAGGAGCCCGCATGAGCCCCACCCGTCGTGACGTCCTGCGCTGGGGAGCCGGTGCCGGCGGCGCCCTCCTGGCCGCCGCCGCGTTCAGCCCGGACGCGGCGGCAGCGGCGGCGGCAGCCGCAGCCGTCAGCCCGTCCGCCTGGATGAGTGCCCTGGACGACGCCACTCCGCTGACCGCCCTGACGATCCCCGGCACCCACGACTCCTGCTGCACCGACCCGCTGCACGGCACCGAGTGGTCCCACACCCAGAACTGGGGCCTGCCCGAGCAGCTCCAGCGCGGTATCCGCTTCCTCGACATCCGCTGCAACGGGCTCGCCGGGACGGCCGACGAACTCGGCATCTACCACGGCGACAACTACCAGTACGTCCGCCTCCAGGACGTCCTCGACCAGTGCCGCGCCTTCCTCGCCGCCAACCCGGGCGAGGGCCTGGTCATGCGCGTCAGGAACGAGTACGCGGGTGGGAACCGGCTCGACGACACCGAGTTCCAGCGCCGGATCAACCACTACCTGGACGGCCTCGGCTACCGGGGCCTGTTCTGGACGAACCCCTGGTGGCCCACCCTCGGCCAGGCCCGCGGCCGCGTCGTCCTCGCCGCCGACTTCGCCAACCCCTGGTCCGTCATCCAGTGGTCGAGCGCCACCAACACCTGGTTCGCCACCCAGGACACCTTCCAGGGCATCAGCCTCGCCGCCAAGTCCAAGGCCGTCACCGACTGGTTCGACCGCGCCTTCCTCGACCAGGGCTCCCCGCGGATGTACGTGAACTTCACCAGCTACGCCAACGGTGGCTGGCCCAAGGTCAACGCGGCCGCCATCGTGCCTCCCGTCCGCGACTACCTGAACGCCCGCCGCCAGCAGCCCGCCCACTTCGGCATCGTCCCGATGGACTTCCCCGACTTCCACACCGACGTCCTGCAACTGCTCATCGACAAGAACTTCATCGGCCGCTGACCGGCCCGCTGACCGGTCCCCGGACCGGCCCGCCGACTCGCCGTTGCTCACGCTCCGCGACGTGCCGGTGGCCCCGCGATCGGGTGTCGATCGCGGGGCCGTCGCCGTCGCCGTCGCTGTGGCCCGTGGCCCGGGGGCCGGGGGGGGGGCTCAGCCGATGGAGCGGGGGAGGCGGGTGGTCAGGTACAGGATGACGAAGGAGCCGATGAGCTGAAGGCCCAGGCAGAGGGCGAGGGCGCGGTCCATGCCGAGGCTGGGGGAGAGCGACAGGTAGAGGGTGCCGAGGGTGGCGACGCCGAGGGCGAGGCTGGACTGCTGGCCGGTGGCCAGGACGCCGCTGCCGACGCCGGCCCGGGCGGCGGGCACCTTGGCGAGGACGACGCGGAACAGCGGGGTGCCGATCAGGCCTTGTCCGATGCCGGCGAGGGCGACGCCGGGCGCCATCCGCAGCGGGGAGAAGTGCGACCAGTCGGCGAGGACGGTGACGGCGAGGGTGGCCAGGCCGGCGGCCTGGATGACGGCGCCCGCACTCAGCACCCGGCTGCCGTAGCGGCCGATCAGGCGGGGGCCGGAGAGCGAGGCGGTGAAGTAGCCGACGGCCATCGGGACGAGCGCCCAGCCGGCCGCGACCGGGCCGAGGTGCAGGCCCTGCTGGAGGGCGACGGCGATGACGAACATGAAGCCGCCGAAGCCGGCGAAGTAGGGCAGGGCGATGCCGAGGCCGCGCCGCATCTCGGGGATGCGCAGCAGGGACGGCGGCACCAGCGGGGTGGCGCCGCGCTGCTCCGCCCGGCGTTCGACCAGGACGAAGGCGGCGGCGAGGACGGGGAACAGTGCGAGCAGCACCCAGGACCAGAGCGGCCAGCCGGCGGCGCGGCCCTCCATCAGCGGGACGAGCAGGGCGAGCAGCGAGGCGGTGAGCAGGACGGTGCCGGGCACGTCGACGCGGGCGGCCTGGGTGGCCCGGCTCTCCGGGACGTAGCGGACGGCGAGGACCAGGGCGAGCAGCGCGAACGGCACGTTGAGCAGGAAGACGGAGCGCCAGCCGGTGCCGAACAGGTCGGCGGCGACGAGCATGCCGCCGAGCACCTGCCCGATGACCACGGAGATGCCGCCGACGGCGCCGTAGATGCTGAGGGCGCGGCCGCGCCGGGCGCCGTCGGTGGCGGCGGTGATGGTGCCGAGGACCTGCGGGATCAGCAGCGCGGCCGAGGCACCCTGGGCGGCGCGGGCGGCGACCAGGGTCCAGGCGCCGGGGGCGAGGCCGCAGGCGAGCGAGGTGAGGGCGAAGGTGGCGGCGCCGACGACGAAGAGCCGGCGGCGGCCGAAGATGTCGCCGAGGCGCCCGCCGAGGACGAGCAGGACGGCGAAGGCGATGCCGTAGCCGGCGGCGACGAGTTCGAGGACGGCGGGCCCGGCGGCCAGGTCGTGGTCGATGGTGGGCAGGGCGACGTTCACGATGAAGAAGTCGAGCATCGGCAGGAAGGCCCCGAGCAGGACGGTGACCAGCCCGGCGGTGCCGAGGGAGGGGGCGGCGGTGCGGGCGGCGGCCGCGGTCGCGGTGCCGGGGGTGGTGGCGGCGCGGACCGGGTCGGGGGCGACGGCGAGTTGTTGGGTCACGGGTCCTACGATCCGCCTGGCCGTACCCTGGTACCAGAGTGTGGTTATCCAGGTATAAGAAGTACCTGGCAACAGGCTCCGGGCTGGCGCATGCTAGGAACCATGAGCCTCACCACCCCGGCCGCGCAAGCCCGGACCGCCCCGGCGACGCAAGCCCGGACCGCCCCCGACGACGCCCGCCGGCACGACCTGGCGGCCTTCCTGCGCAGCCGCCGCGAGCGGATCGCACCCGACCAGGTGGGCCTGCCCCCGACCGGCCGCCGCCGCACGCCGGGGCTGCGCCGCGAGGAGGTCGCGCAGCTCGCCGCCGTCGGGGTGACCTGGTACACGTGGTTGGAGCAGGGGCGCGACATCCAGGTGTCCACCCAGGTGCTGGACGCGGTCTCCCGCGCCCTGTTGCTGGACCCGAGCGAGCGCGCGCACCTGTTCACCCTGGCCGGCGCGGAGGATCCGGCGCCGGTGAGGGAGTGCCCCTCGGTCACCCCGAGCGTGCGGCTGGTGCTGGAGCAGATGGCGCCGTACCCGGCCGTGGCGGTCAACACCCGCTACGACGTGCTCGCGTACAACGCCCAGTACACCGCGATCGTCGGCGATCTCAGCGAACTTCCGCCCGAGGACCGCAACTTGATGTGGCTGGCGTTCGCCCCCTCGCGGTTCCGCGAGGTGCTGATCGACTACCGGACCGAACGCCTCGGCATGGTGGCCCGCTTCCGTGCCGCGATGGCCGACCACAGCGCGGAGCCCGCCTGGAAGGCACTGCTGGCCCGGCTGCTCAAGACCTCGCCGGACTTCGCGGAGGTCTGGCAGCGGCACGAGGTGATGGGGCCGAGCAACGGGATCAAGCGGTTCCAGGTGCCGGGCGTCGGGCTGCTGCGCTGCGAGTACACCAGCTTCTGGCTCGGCCCCCGACTCGGGACGCGGATGATCACGTACACCCCGCTGGACGAGGAGACCCGCGCGCTGATGGACCAGCTGCCCAGCAGCTTCTAGCCCCTCCTGATGGCTTCTAGCGAGGGGCGAGGACGGCACGCCCGAGCAGCACGCACACCACCGCGAGCGGCAGTTCGACGCCGAGCGCCATCACCAGGGCGGCGAGCACCGCGTGGCCCGGGCCGGCGCAGGCGATGTCGGCCAGCGCGTCCCCCGCGAGCAGCAGCGCCACCGCGCCGCCGGCCCAGCCGGCGGCGGCGCTGCGCCGGCGCAGCAGGGCGTCGAGCGAGAGCAGCGCGGAGAACTCCAGCAGGTCGAGCACGACCCACGGGGTCTCGTGGCAGGCGGCGAGGACCGCGAGCCAGGGCAGCAGAGCGACGGCGGCCATGACGGGCACCCGCTCGAAGCGGGCGGGCAGGACGAGGGCGGCGGCCGGGCGGCCGGCGAGGACGGCGGTGCTCATGCGGCCCCTCCGGCGACCGAGGCCCCGCCGACGACCGAGGCCTCGCCGGCGATCGCGGCCTCGCCTCGGCGCCGCACCCGCTCCAGCGGCTGCCGCTCGGTGGTGTCCCCGCCGGGGTGCCGGACCAGCACCCCGGTGTACGGGCCCTCGGCCCAGGCGAGCCAGAACCGCCCGGCGACCGCGACCACCTCGGCGCCGACGGCCGGCCGCTCGAACCGGAACGGCCCGGCCGACCAGAGCGACCGTACGGACCAGAGTGACCGCACGGACCGGAACGGCCGCCCGGACCCGAGCGGCCGTGCGAATCCGAACGACCGCCCGGACCGGAACGGCCGGGCCAGCCGCCCGGCGGTGAACGCCACCGCGGGCGCGCTGCCGTCGGCCGCTAGCCGGCCCCAGGCGAGCACGTGGTGCGCCCGCCCGCCGGCCGGGCTGCGACGAGCACCGCGCAGCAGCTGCGGGGTGAGCCGGGCGGCGACCAGGACATCGGCCAACTCGCCGTCCTGGTACACCTCCAGCGCGGCCCGGCCGCGGCGGCCGACCAGGCTGCGGACCGACCAGGGCCCGGCCCCGACCGGCAGCGTCCCCTCCGGCCCCGCCGTCCGGCGGAGCGCGTCCCCGGGAACACCCCCGTGGCTCCCGGGGACGGGCCGCCGGTGCGGCGGGGTGGCGGAGTGCGATGCGGTGCTCGTCATGCCGTCCAGCTTCCCGTCGATCATGGGCCGCTGTCGGTGGTGCCGTGCTCCGAATCCGGGGTGTACCTAGATACACCCCGACCGTGAGCCCCCCTTCATGGCGGCCGTTGATCATCGCGCCCTACGCTGTCGGTCATGCCCTCCACCACGTTGCGCCGAGCGCTCGTCAGGAGCCTTCGGCGCCCCCCGTGGTCGCCCGAGGCCTGGCGGGACACCCGTTTCATAGCCGCCGGCCTCCCGCTGGCCCTGCCGGTCTGGCTGGCCGTCACCGAGTCCAAGCTGCTCTTCCCGATGACGGCCCTGGTCCTCATCTGCACCCGCCCGCTCACCGCCGCCCAGCGCGGCCGGCTGCGCGCCCTGCGCGGGGTGGAGGTGTCGCCGCCGCGTCCGGGCGAGCCGTGGGCCTGGCTGCCGGGCCGGCTGCTGCTGGGGCTGACCTGGCGCCAGGCCGTCCACCACCTGCTGGCCGGCCCGCTGCTGGCGGCGGGCGCGCTGGTGGTGCTGTACGCCTGGGGCGCCGGCGTGGTGATGGCCAGCGTGTACGGCTGGGTCTGGCTGATGCCCGTCGGCAGCCCGCTGCGCTCGGAGCTGGCCGGGCTGGACGTGGTGATCACGGTCGCCGGGGTGCTGCTGCTGGCCGTGATGCCCTGGCTGGCGGCGCTGGCGGCCTGGCTGGAGGTGCGCACGGCCCAGCTGCTGCTCGGCCCCAACCGGGCGGAGGCGCTGGAGCGGCGGGTCGAGGAGATCGCCGAGAGCCGGGCCGGGCTGGTCGACGTGGTGGACGCCGAGCGCCGCCGGATCGAGCGGGACCTGCACGACGGCGCCCAGCAGCGCCTGACCTCCCTCGCGATGAACCTGGGCCTGGCCCGGCGCACCCTCAAGGACGTCCCGCCCGAGGTCATGCAGGTGATCGTGGACGCGCACGAGGAGGCGCAGGCGGCCATCGACGAGCTGCGCGACCTCGTCCGCGGCCTGCACCCGGCGGTCCTGGAGGACCGCGGCCTGGACGCGGCGCTGTCCGGCATCGCGGCCCGCGCCCCGCTGCCGGTGCGCCTGGACGTGCACCTCGCCGAGCCGGTCGCCCCGACCGTCGAGGCGGTCGCCTACTTCACCGTCTCCGAGGCCCTGACCAACGTGGCCAAGCACGCCCGCGCCCAGCGGGTCGACCTCTCGGTGCGGACGGTCGGCGGCCGGCTGCGCCTGGTCATCAGCGACGACGGCGTGGGCGGCGCGGACGCCTCGCGCGGCACCGGGCTGACCGGCCTGCGCAAGCGCGCCGCCTCCGTCGACGGCACACTGTCCGTTCTCAGCCCCCTCGGGGGCCCCACCACCATCACCGTGGAGTTGCCGTGCGCGCTGTGATCGCCGAGGACTCGGTCCTGCTGAGGGTCGGCCTGGTCAAGGTCCTGGAGGCGGTGGGCTTCGAGGTCGTAGCCGCCGTCGGGGACGCCACCGAGTTGCTGGCGGCCGTCGAGGAGCACCGCCCGAAGGTGGTGGTGGCGGACGTCCGGATGCCTCCGGACTTCACCGACGAGGGCGTGAAGGCCGCGCTGATGATCCGCCGGCAGTGGCCGGACGTCGCCGTGCTGCTGCTCTCCCAGTACGTGGAGGAGCGTTACGCCGCCGACCTGCTGGCCACCAACACCAGCGGCGTCGGCTACCTGCTCAAGCAGCGGGTGGCCAACGTGGACGACTTCGTGGAGGCGCTGCAGCGGGTCGCCGCGGGCGGCACCGCGCTGGACCCTGAGGTGGTGGCCCAGCTGCTGGTGCGCCGCCACCGGGACCCGCTGGAGAAGCTGACCCCGCGCGAGCGGGACGTGCTCGGCCTGATGGCGGAGGGCCGCTCCAACGCCGCGATCGCGGCCGCCCTGGTGGTCAGCGACAGCGCGGTGGCCAAGCACATCAACTCGATCTTCACCAAGCTCGACCTGCCGCCGGCCGACGACAGCCACCGCCGGGTGCTGGCGGTGCTGCGGTTCCTGGAGGTCGGGTAGCCGTGGGCGGACCGACGAAGGCGTGGGGGCGGAAGGCCTGGCGCACCACCGGGGCGCTCGCGATCGCGGTCGTCATGATCGGCGCCGGGATGCAGACCTGGGCGATGGTGGTGCAGCAGCAGACGACCTCGATGCAGCCGTACAACGTCGTCATCCACAAGCTCCGGCTGGACACCGGCAGCGCCTCGGTGCGGATCAGGGCGGGCCGGGACGGCCGGGTGGTGGTCCGGCAGAACCTGGACTGGATGGTGCGCAAGCCGTCGGTGTCGACCACCTTCGACGGTGACGTGCTCACGGTCGGCATGGAGTGCCGGAAGGTCCTGCCGTTCGCCGACTTCGGCTGCGGTGCCCAGATCGAGCTGGAGGTGCCGGCCGGTACCGACGTGTCGGGGCAGGTGAGCTCGGGCAGCGTCGAGGTGGACGGCCTGAGCGGCGGCGTTCGGATGGACCTCACCTCGGGCGAGCTGAAACTGATCGGCACGTCCGGGCAGGTGTACGCGCACGCCACCTCCGGGATGGTGCAGGGCACCGACCTGAGCTCGGAGCAGGTGTACGCGGAGACCACCTCGGGGGCGGTCGACCTGGCCTTCTCCAAGGCGCCGCGGTCGGTGGACACCAAGAGCACGTCCGGCTCGGTGAAGCTGACCCTGCCGCAGGACTCCCACTACGCCTTCAGCGGCGAGGTCGGCAGCGGCAGCCGCCACATCGACCCGAGCCTGGCGGACCCGGCCAGCCCGAACCGGATCCACGGCTCGGTCACCTCGGGCTCGATCACGATCGACCCGGCCTAGAAAAGGCCCGGAGCGGTCCGGAGCGGTCCGGGGCGGCCTGGAGCGGCCCGGAGCGGCCCGGAGCGGCCCGGAAACAGGGGCTGACCCGGGTGGGGGACAATGGAGAGTCCCGTTCCCCTGCCCCGAGGTCAGCCGCGCATGACAGCCACGCCCGCACCCACCGCGCCCGACGCCGAGTTCGCGCCGCTGGACATCGGCCCGATCCGGGTGTGGCCGCCCGTCGTGCTGGCGCCGATGGCCGGCATCACCAACGCGCCGTTCCGCACCCTCTGCCGCGAGCAGAGCGGCGGCAAGGGCCTGTACGTCTCCGAGATGATCACCACCCGGGCCCTGGTCGAGCGCAACGCCAAGACCATGCAGCTGATCAAGTTCGACGCCAGCGAGAAGCCGCGCTCGATCCAGCTGTACGGCGTGGACCCGGTGACGGTCGGCAAGGCCGCCCGGATGATCGCGGACGAGGGCCTGGCCGACCACATCGACCTCAACTTCGGCTGCCCCGTCCCCAAGGTGACCCGCAAGGGCGGCGGCTCGGCGCTGCCGTACAAGCGCAACCTGCTGCGCGAGATCCTGCGCGAGGCCGTGGCCAACGCGGGCGACCTGCCGGTCACCATGAAGATGCGCAAGGGCATCGACGACGACCACCTCACCTACCTGGACGCCGGCCGGATCGGCGCCGAGGAGGGCGTGGCCGCGATCGCCCTGCACGGGCGCACCGCCGCCCAGCACTACGGCGGGACGGCCGACTGGTCGGCGATCGCCCGGCTGCGCGAGTCCGTTCCGGCGCACGTCCCGGTGCTGGGCAACGGGGACATCTGGTCGGCGGACGACGCGCTGCGGATGATGCGGGAGACGGGTTGCGACGGTGTCGTGGTGGGCCGCGGCTGCCTGGGCCGGCCGTGGCTGTTCCGGGACCTGGTCTCGATCTTCGAGGGCGAGGTCGACTACGCCCGTCCGGACTTCGGCTACGTGGCGCGGGCGATGGTGCGGCACGCGCAGCTGCTCGGCGAGTGGATCGGGGACGAGGCGCGCGGCGTGATCGACTTCCGCAAGCACGTCGCCTGGTACACCAAGGGCTTCTCGGTCGGCTCGGAGCTGCGGGTGAAGCTCGCCAACTCCTCCTCCCTGGCCGAACTGGCCGAAACCCTCGCCCTGGTGGAGCAGTCCCAGGCCTGGCCGGCCGGTGCGGACGGGCCGCGCGGGCGTACCGCCGGCAACAACCGGGTGGTGCTGCCCGAGGGCTGGTTGGACGATCCGTACGACTGCGCCCGACCGGGCGCGGACGCCGAATCGGACACCTCTGGCGGATGATCTGTCCGTAGTGGCGAAATTGGCCCTCCAGGGCCCACTGCCACTCGGTCCCAGCCCTCTTGTCCAATCTGGACAGGAGGGCTCCTTTTCGGCGGTCCGATGTCACGGAACGGGCACGTTTCTGGACGGAGTGCGACGATCGGCGGAGGCGGACTACGTTCGACCGGTGAGATGCGCTGGTGACGCTTGCCACATGCGGTGGCGCCTGACGGCGGGTCAGTGGACGAAATGGACAGGTCGACTGTGAATCGCTTCCCGAAGCCGGTGGGCCGGTGATCGGCCGATCCGAGTGCAGGAAATCAAGCCGGGGCAACGCGGGCGACCCGCGACCGCTACCCAGCGTCCGAATCGTGCGATCTTCGTGTTTCTCTTCGTTCAAGACTTGAAGGCGGGCTAGCGTCATCCGGACGATTTCACCAACAGAGGTGAACGCCTTTATGTGCATTCGATCTATCGGGTTACCCCCGGGTACCGGCCTCGTACGGCCTATTCGGGGCAGAGAAGAACCTTCGAAATGGGTATGTTCTCCGGCGTCAGGGCAACCGCGTACGAGGAGACCGACCCGTGCCGTCCCAGCAGAAGTTTGTTTACTCCTTCACTGAAGGAAACAAGGACCTCAAGGACCTTCTCGGCGGCAAGGGCGCGAACCTGGCCGAGATGACCAACCTTGGCCTCCCCGTCCCTCCGGGGTTCACCATCACCACCGAGGCCTGCAAGGTCTTCCTGGAGACCGGCAGCGAGCCCTCCTCGCTCCACCAGGAGATCAGCGCCCACCTGGACGCGCTCGAGCAGGAGATGGGCAAGAAGCTCGGCCAGCCCGACAACCCGCTGCTGGTGTCGGTGCGCTCGGGCGCGAAGTTCTCCATGCCCGGCATGATGGACACCGTCCTGAACATCGGCCTCTCGGACGCCTCGGTGGTCGGTCTCGTCGCCCAGTCCGGCAACGAGCGCTTCGCCTGGGACTCCTACCGCCGCCTGGTCCAGATGTTCGGCAAGACCGTGCTGGGCGTCGACGGCGAGCTGTTCGAGGAGGCCCTCGACGAGGCCAAGCACGCCAAGGGCACCGTCAACGACCTGGACCTGGACGCTGCCGACCTCCGGGAACTCGTCGAGCTGTTCAAGGGCATCGTCGAGCGCGAGACCGGCCGGGCCTTCCCGCAGGACCCGCGCGAGCAGATGGACCTCGCCATCCACGCCGTCTTCCACTCCTGGAACGGCGACCGCGCCCGCCTGTACCGCCGGCAGGAGCGCATCCCGAACGACCTCGGCACCGCGGTCAACGTCTGCAGCATGGTCTTCGGCAACCTCGGCGAGGACTCCGGCACCGGTGTCGCCTTCACCCGTGACCCCTCCACCGGTGCCCAGGGCGTCTACGGCGACTACCTGTCCAACGCCCAGGGCGAGGACGTCGTCGCCGGCATCCGCAACACCCTGCCGCTGGCCGAGCTGGAGAAGCTCGACAAGAAGTCGTACGACGAGCTGATGACGATCATGCAGACGCTCGAGAACCACTACCGCGACCTCTGCGACATCGAGTTCACCATCGAGCGCGGCAAGCTCTGGATGCTGCAGACCCGCGTCGGCAAGCGCACCGCCGCCGCGGCCTTCCGGATCGCCGTCCAGCTGGTCGACCAGGGCCTGATCGACCTGGACGAGGCCCTCATGCGGGTCACCGGCGGCCAGCTCTCGCAGCTGATGTTCCCGCGCTTCGCCCCGAACGCCGAGTCCCAGCAGATCGCCTGGGGCCTCGCCGCCTCGCCCGGCGCCGCCATCGGCAAGATCGTGTTCGACTCCTACACCGCCGTCAAGTGGTCCCGTTCCGGCGAGAAGGTCATCCTGGTCCGCCGCGAGACCAACCCGGACGACCTGGACGGCATGATCGCCGCCGAGGGCATCCTCACCTCGCGCGGCGGCAAGACCTCGCACGCCGCCGTCGTCGCCCGCGGCATGGGCAAGACCTGTGTCTGCGGCGCCGAGGAGCTGGAGGTCGACACCAAGCGCCGCCGGATGACCACCGCCGCCGGCCTGGTGCTGGAGGAGGGCGACGTCGTCTCCATCGACGGCGCCACCGGCAAGGTCTACCTCGGCGAGGTCCCCGTCCTGCCGTCCCCCGTCGTCGAGTACTTCGAGGGCACCCTGCACGCCGGCGCCGACGTCCAGGGCGGACTCGTCCAGGCCGTCCACCGGCTGATGGCGCACGCCGACGTCCGCCGCCGGCTCGCCGTGCGCGCCAACGCCGACAACGCCGAGGACGGCGGGCGCGCCCGCCGCTACGGCGCCCAGGGCATCGGCCTGTGCCGCACCGAGCACATGTTCCTCGGCGAGGAGCGCCGCAAGGAGGTCGAGCACCTGATCCTGGCGGACAACGACAAGGACCGCGAGCTCGCCCTCTCCACCCTGCTGCCGCTGCAGAAGGGCGACTTCCTGGAGCTCTTCCAGGCCATGGACGGCCTGCCGGTCACCGTCCGCCTGCTCGACCCGCCGCTGCACGAGTTCCTGCCGGACATCACCGAGCTGTCGGTGCGCGTCGCCCTCGCCGAGGCCCGCAAGGACCCGAACGAGAACGACCTGCGCCTGCTCCAGGCGGTGCACAAGCTGCACGAGCAGAACCCGATGCTGGGCCTGCGCGGCGTCCGCCTCGGCCTGGTCATCCCCGGCCTGTTCGGCATGCAGGTCCGCGCCATCGCCGAGGCCGCCGCCGAGCGCCGGCTGGCCGGCGCGGACCCGCGCCCCGAGGTGATGATCCCGCTGGTCGGCACCGTCCAGGAGCTGGAGCTGGTCCGCGACGAGTGCGAGCGCGTGCTCGCCGAGGTCGCCCAGTCCACCGGCGTGCAGCTGGACATCAAGCTCGGCACCATGATCGAGCTGCCGCGCGCCGCCGTCACCGCCGGTCAGATCGCCGAGGCCGCCGAGTTCTTCTCCTTCGGCACCAACGACCTCACCCAGACCGTGTGGGGCTTCTCCCGGGACGACGTGGAGGCCTCGTTCTTCACCGCCTACCTGGAGAAGGGCATCTTCGGGGTCTCCCCGTTCGAGACCATCGACCGCGACGGCGTCGGCGCGCTCGTCAAGCACGCCGTCGAGGCCGGCCGGGCCACCCGCCCCGACCTCAAGCTCGGCGTCTGCGGCGAGCACGGCGGCGACCCGGACTCGGTCCACTTCTTCCACGAGGTGGGGCTGGACTACGTCTCCTGCTCCCCCTTCCGGATCCCGGTGGCGCGCCTGGAGGCAGGCCGCGCCGCCATCGAGACGGCGGGCAGCGACCCGCGCTGAGAGAGGGTAGGCATCCCCTCCTCGGCCGCGGGCCGGACTGACCGCTTCCCTCCCCACCGGGAGGGCGTACACCGGAGCTCGGCGCAGGAGAACCGGCGTACGTAACAACGGCCGGGCGGGGACGGACAATGGCGTCCGTCCCCGCCCGGCCGTCCGTCTGTGCCGGGCGGTCCTTCCCCGGCCGTCCGTCTGTGCCCGGCCGCGCTTCCCAGCCGGCCTTCCCCGTCCGGCCGGATGTGGCGGCGGCCACGTGTGTAGCTGGCCGGGCGGCGCCCGCGCGCCTGCCAAGCTGGGGCGCATGACCAGACGTAAAAGCCCGCTCGTCGTCGTGGCCGTCCTGATCCTGGCCCTCGTCGCCGGGATCGGGTACCTGCTCGCCGGCAAGGGCGGCAGCAGCCACCCCAAGGCCGCCGCGAGCTCCACCGCCACCTCGGCGGGCGCCTCGGCCCCCAAGTCCTCGGCCCCCAAGCCGTCCCCGCCCGCCGGCGGCACCCCCGCCCCGAGCGGCACCTGGGTGCCCGCCGACCCGGCGCTCGCCGACGTCTGCCGCAGCAAGCTCCCCAGCCAGGCCCAGGACACCCTCGGCCTGATCGCCAAGAACGGCCCGTACCCGTACAACCGCGACGGCATCATCTTCGAGAACCGCGAGAGCCGCCTGCCGAAGAAGTCCGGCGGCTACTACCACGAGTTCACCGTGGTCACCCCGGGCTCCAACGACCGCGGCACCCGCCGCGTGGTCACCGGCGGCTCCGGCGAGCAGTACTGGTCGCCGGACCACTACGCGACCTTCCAGGAGATCGACCCGCGCTGCTGACACCCCGCACGGTGTGATGCCCCGCACCGCGCCCGCGGCCCGCACCGAGCACCCGACCGCACCGCGCCCGCGGCCCTCACCGGGCCCGGCGCCAGCTGACCCGGCGGTGGGGGCCGTGCGGGCCGGTGGTGAGGAGGGCGGTCAGCTCGTGGAACACCGGGACGGGGTCGCGCCGGAGCTGGACCGGGGTGGTGCGGACCACGGGGAGCCCGACGGCGGTCAGCCGGTTGGCACGGGCCAGGCCGCGTTCGTGGTCGGCGGGGCGCAGGTGCCAGGCGCGGGAGTCGATCTCCAACGCCACGCAGGCGTGCGGCCAGTAGGCGTCCGGGACGGTGAGGAAGCGGCCGTCCAGGAAGAGCACCGGGTTCCACAGCGGCTCGGGCAGGCCCGCGTGCGCCAGGAGTTCGCGGGCCTCGCCCTCCACCACCGACCGCACTCCGGCGGTGAGGTCCTCCACCACCCGGGCCACCTGCGGCAGCCCGAGCGCGCCCGGCCGGGCCAGCAAGTGGTCTAGCAGCTCGCCGAGTTCGCAGTGCCGCCGCTGGACGGCCTCCGCGCACAGCGCCCGGAACCGGCGCTGCCCGGTCTCGCCCGGCGCGAGGTCGGCCAGCGCCCGGGCGACGGTGGTGCTCCACAGCCCGTCGTTCCGCTCGAAGCCGCCCGGCAGCGGCCCGGCCGACCGGTGGATCCGGACGAACTCGCGGTCGACGACCCGGCGTTGGGTGGGGATCAGGACGTCGATCCGGGCCAGGTCGGCCGGGTGTCCGGCGCTCGGCAGCCCTGCGTCGGCCAGCACCGCGTCCCCGGTCAGCAGTACCTCCCCGGCCTGCGGCGCCCGCCCCTTGGGGCTCGCGTACGCCAGCGCGGCGCGCAGCCGCTGGTGCGCTGTCAATCGGCCGGACTGCAGGCAGATCACCCGGGGCAGCACCTGCTGCCAGGGCCCGTCGGGGCGCAGCCGGTGGGCAATGGTGCCGGACGGCACGCCGAGCCGGCGCAGTTGCGCCCGGGTGACGATGTGCTGCTGGTCGGCGCCGAGCAGCACGACGGGGTCGAGCGGGTTCACGCGGGTCATACCCGGGGTGCTGCCCACCAGGATCGGATGTATGCGAAACATCGCTCGTCGGGGGAGCCTGTGAGAATGAGGTTGACGGAGCACCGGTCGAACCGCTGAGCTGGGAACCATATGACGACTCCACCCACCGGCCCCGCGCTCGACGCGCTCAACGGCCTTTCGGTAGGCGACGCCTACGGTGCACAGCTCTTCGTCCCGGCCACCGCAGCCGCCCACTTCGCCGGCCGCACCGACCCGCCCGGCCCCTGGCCGTGGACCGACGACACCGAGATGGCCTGCTCGGTGTACGCCGCGCACACCGAACGCGGCACGATCGACACCTTCGACCTCACCCACGCCTTCGCCCGGCGCCACGACTTCGACCGCGGGTACGGGCCGGCCGCCAACCGGATGCTGCGGCTGATCCGGGAGGGCGGTGACGCGAAGGCCCTGGCGGCCGAACTCTTCGACGGCCAGGGCTCGTACGGCAACGGTGCCGCGATGCGGGTCGCCCCGCTGGGGGCGGCGTACGCCGAGGACCCGGCCTCCGCGGTCCGGCCCGCTGCCGACACCGCCGTGATCACCCACACCCACCCGCAGGCGGTGGACGGCGCCGTCGCGGTCGCGGTGGCCGCCGCGTACGCGGCGCGGGCGCGCACCGAGGCGATGACGCCGGAGTCCTTCCTGGAAGCGGTGATCGGCCTCACCCCGTACGGCGCCGTCCGTGACGGTCTCACCGAGGCGGTCCAGCTGCTCGCCGAACCGGACCCGAGGGCCGCCGCCGAGATCCTGGGCAACGGCAGCCGGACGTCCGCCGTCGACACCGTCCCGTACGCCCTGTGGTGCGCCGCCCGGCATCTGAGCGACTATCCGGCCGCCGTCCGGGAGGCGGTCGCGGCCGGCGGCGACATGGACACGGTGGCCGCGATCGCCGGGGGAGTGGTCGCCGCACACACCGGGACCGAGGGCATTCCGGCCGCCTGGCTGGCCGCCCGCGAACCGCTGCCCGGCTGGGCGTTCCCCGAGCAGGGCGGCGTCCGGCCCGCCCCGGAGAGCGAGGGCCGTCTGAAGCCCATGCTGCTGCCCCGCGCCTGCCCGGTGCCGGACGTGGTCTGGACGGACGAGGAGTGGCAGCGGATCCGGGCCGGGCTGCGCCCCCGGGAGATGGAGGACAAGTGGGTGTCCCACACCGCCGAGGGCGTGCTGCACCTGCACCGCAGCTGGACCGGCTTCGAGATCTGGAGCGTCCGGGTCGCCCCGGTGCGCGGCGGCTGGCGGCCCGGGTCGGCACTGGTCGAGGCGCATCCCGACCGCTTCCGGGGAGCTGCCGATCCGGAGCTCCTCGCCCGGGTCCTCGGCCTGGCCGCCGGGGGCTACGGGTGGCGGCCGTAGCCCCCTTCGGGCCGTGAGCAGGCGTCCGGGTCAGGCGGTGATCAGGTGCCCGGGGCCGCCGCCGTGTCTAAGGCACTCCTGGTTGATCGCCGGATCCGGGGCGCTGGGCGAGGTGGCGGCGGCGATCCGCAGCTCGATGATGTCCCGCACCGCGGGCCACTCGTCGTCGAGGATCGAGTAGAACGCGGTCGAGCGCACCACCCCGTCGAGCCCGCGCGAGTGGGCCCGGCGGACGCCCTCGGAGGTGGCGCCGAGCCGCTCGATGGCGGTGCGCGAGCGCTGGTTGCGGGCGTCGGCGCGCAGCGAGATCCGCTGCACCCCCCAGGTCTCGAAGGCGTGGCGCAGCATCAGCAGCTTGGCCTCGGTGTTGATGCCGGTGCCCTGGGCGCGCGGCGAGAGCCAGGTGTTGCCGATCTCGGCGGCGTCCGGGACGGCCGTGGCCGGGTCGCCGAACGGCACCCCGGGCACCGGCGGCCAGACCATCGGCCCCTGCCAGTAGTCGAGTTCCAGGAATCGGGTGGAGCCGACGACCCGGCCGGTTGCCACGTTCACCGTCGCGAACGGCAGCGACCGGCCCGCGGCCTGGTCGGCGAGGGCGCGCGCGATGTAGTCGCGGGCCGCTTCGAGGCCGTGCGGGACGGGCGTGAAGGCGTAGGTCGTACGGTCTTCGGCGCCGGCCTCGGCGATGGCCGAGGCGTGGTGCGCGGCGAGGGGCTCCAGCCGCACGGTGCGGCCGGTGAGGATGACAGGTACGGGCACGGAACCTTCGGTCCTTCATCGGTCGGAGGGTGCCTACCGTGCCGGGGTACGGCTCGGGAGGCAGGGACAGTCGCCCCGGCCCCGGAGCACGCCCGCCGGTACCCGCGCACGCCGGAGAGCCGGTCGGGCGGGGCGGGGGCGGCGGCCCGGAGGCGGGCAGCGCGGTGCCGGAACGGACTCGGGTCCACGGACCGGTCCGGCGGGGATGAGCGAGGGGACAGTGTGCGTCCGCGAGATGGCCGATGAGGAAACGGGAGCGCGAAGGAAACAGGCGGCCAGATGAAGGCAAGATGCGTCGTGTGGGCTGGCCGAACACCGGTCCGGGACGTGGCCGACGGCGTTATGGGACGACGTGACGACGACGCGACGATGCGAGGCAGCGAGAGGACGATACCCGTCAGAAGGCGGTGCGTCACTTCGCGGCACGCGAATGGCGGTGCGGGCCGCTGCGACCCGCCCCCGGACGGGCCGTTGAACACCCGTGACCAGGGGCTTTCCACCCGGGTGCGATCATGGTCCGGAGCGGTCCGGGGAGGCCGCCGACCCCGCCGACGGGCGGGTCGGGAATTCCGGCGGCGCCCGGCACGCTGGAGAGGACGAGAAGCCGGTACGTCGTGACGAGCAGAGAACGGGGTTGGGTGCGCGGTGCGTGACTTCCAGGCGTTGTACGAGCTGGATCAGCAGGGCGTGGCCGCGGTGGCCGCGGCCACCGCGGAGCTGCGCGACACCGGTGCGGGCCTCGTGCTGCTCCAGCACTTCGAGGGCTTCATGGACGCCGGCGAGGCCGGCGGCCAGGTGGTGGCCCACCTCCTGGAGACGGGCTCGCCGCAGGTGGTGGCCCGTTTCGACCACGACCGCCTGGTCGACTACCGGGCGCGCCGCCCCGCGATGGTCTTCGACCGGGACCAGTGGGCGTCCTACGAGCCGCCGGAGATCCTGCTCCAGCTCGTCCGCGACGGCGCGGGCGCGCCGTTCCTGCTGCTCACCGGCCCCGAGCCGGACGTCGAGTGGGAGCGTTTCGCCGGTGCCGTCCGCGAGCTGGTGGAGCGCTTCGAGGTCCGGCTGGCGGTGGACTTCCACGGCATCCCGATGGGCGTGCCGCACACCCGCCCGGTCGGCCTGACCCCGCACGGCAACCGGCTCGACCTGGCGGCCGGCTACCCGCAGTGGTTCGAGCAGGCGCAGGTCCCGGGCAGCGCCCAGGCGCTGCTGGAGTACCGCCTGGCCGAGGCCGGGCACGACGTGTTGGGCTTCGCCGTGCACGTCCCGCACTACGTGGCGCGCTCGGAGTACCCGGCGGCCGCCGTGCTGATCCTGGAGGCGGTGCAGTCCGCCACCGGCCTGGTGCTGCCCGGCACCCGGCTGCGCGAGCGGGTCGGCGAGGTGTACGCCGACATCGAGGAGCAGCTGGCGCACGGGGACGGCGAGTTGCGCTCGGCGATCCGCGGCATGGAGGGCCAGTACGACGCGGTGGCGGGGGCGGAGAGCCGGGAGAGCCTGCTGGCCGAGCCGGTGGACCTGCCGTCGGCGGACGAGTTGGGGCGGCGCTTCGAGGAGTTCCTGGCCGAGCACGAGCGCGGCGCGGAGTAGGCCGGGGCGGGGAGCAGGTCCGGGCGGGGAGTAGGCCCGGCGCGGAACAGGTCCGGCGCGGAATCGGCCCCGCAGGGGCGGGAACCGGCCGGGTCGGCGGCGGCCGGGAGTCACGGGAGTCATTCGCGGGCCCCGTTCGTTGGTGCTGGCGGCGTCGGGGGACGCGCCGCCGTACGGAGCTGCCCGTGACGCCTATCCCCCGGGGGGATGCCATGCCCACGACCATGTCCAGGACCATCCGCCCGGCCGTCGCCCTGACGGCCGGGCTCGCCGCGCTGCTGCTCGCCGGGTGCACCCCCGCGGACGGCGGGACGGACGGTTTCGCGGGCGCGCTGCCCGGCAAGAACGCCAAGTCCACGCCGCCGCCGAACGGCCCGTACGTGGCCCTCGGCGACTCGTACACCGCCGGCCTGAAGATCGCCCCGCAGGTGGGCGAGCCGAAGGGCTGCTCCCGCTCGGGGGTCAACTACCCGTCCCTGGTGGCGAAGGGGCTCGGGCTGCCGGCCGGCCAGTTCCAGGACGTCAGTTGCAGCGGCGCCCGCACCGGGGACCTGACCGGCGCCCAGGAGACCGACCACGGCACCAACCCGCCCCAGCTGGACGCGCTGACCCCGGCCACCCGCGTGGTGACGGTCGGCATCGGCGGCAACGACGCGGGCTTCATGGAGGTCGTCAAGGAGTGCGCCAAGGAGAACCTGGTGGACGCGGTGAAGGGCATCGTCGGCGCCACCCGCGCGCCCTCGCCCTGCCGCGAGCACTACGCCTCCGGCGGGACGGACGAGGTGCAGCGCAAGGTCGACGCGGCCGGTGAGCAACTCGGCCGGATCCTGCAGGACATCAAGCACCGCTCCCCGCAGGCCCGGGTGTACGTGATCGGGTACCCGACGCTGCTCCCGTCCGACCCGGCCGGCTGCCGACAGGTGTTGGGCAAGGCGGTCGCGGCCGGGGACCTGGGCTTCCTCTCGGAGAAGGAGCAGCAGCTCAACGGCATGCTCAAGCGGCGGGCGGAGGGCGCCGGCGCGGTGTTCGTGGACGCGGCCGCCCCCTCGGCCGGGCACGACATGTGCGCGGGTGAGGCCACCCGCTGGGTCGAACCGCCGTTCCCGGCCCCGGGCCTGGCAGCGATCCACCCCAACGCCAAGGGGCAGGAGGCGGTGGCCGCCGCCGTCCTCAAGGCCGTCCGCGGCTGAGGCCGGAGGCCGGGGGCCGGGGCCGGACCGCAGGCGGCGAGCCGGGGCGGCCACCGGCGCGCAACCCGGGCCGGGGCGGACACCAGCGCGTACCGCAGGATTCACGCTCCGGCCCACACTCCTTCGTGCGCGGCACACCCTGGCTGTCGGGGGCGCGGCGTACCGTGAGGGGCATATGGATGACACCGCGCACCGCCTCGCCGCCGCCCCGCTCCCGTACGACCACGCCGCCGAGGCCCGCTGGGTCCCCGAACCGGACAAGCGCCCCGGCCGCACGGCGTTCCAGCGCGACCGGGCCCGGGTGCTGCACTCGGCGGCGCTGCGGCGGCTGGCCGGCACCACCCAGGTGGTCGCCCCGATGCGCAGCGACTTCCCCCGCACCCGGCTCACCCACTCCCTCGAATGCGCCCAGGTGGGGCGGGAGTTGGGCGCCGCCCTGGGCTGCGACCCGGACCTCGTGGAGGCCGGCTGCCTGGCCCACGACATCGGCCACCCGCCGTTCGGCCACACCGGCGAGGAGGCGCTCGACCAGGCCGCCGAGGCCTGCGGCGGCTTCGAGGGCAACGCGCAGTCGCTGCGCATCCTCACCCGGCTCGAACCCAAGCGCTTCGCCCCGGATGGCGAGCACCCCGCCGCCCGGCTCGCCCCCTGGCCCGGCCGCAGCGTCGGCCTCAACCTGACCCGCGCCGCCCTCGACGCCGCCACCAAGTACCCGTGGACGCGCGGCGCCCACCCCACCGACCCGGCCTCGTCCAAGTACGGCGTCTACGCCGACGACCTGCCGGTGTTCCGCTGGCTGCGGGCCGGCTCCCCGGCCGGGCGCAAGTGCTTCGAGGCCACCGTCATGGACTGGTCCGACGACGTCGCGTACTCGACCCACGACGTCGAGGACGGCCTCCAGGCCGGCCACATCGACCCGGCCGCGCTGCGCGCGCCGAGCGAGCGGGCCGAACTCTTCAAGGTCGCCGAGCGCTACGCCCCGGACGCCGAGCCGGAGGAGCTGGCCGCCGCCCTCGACCGGCTGCTCGGCCAGGACCGGTGGCCCCAGGAGTACGACGGCACGGCCCGCGCCCGGGCCGGGCTGAAGGACCTCACCAGCCAGCTGATCGGCCGCTTCTGCCTGGCCGCCGAGCAGGCCACCCGGGCCCGCTACGGCCCCGGCCGGCTCACCCGGTACACGGCCGAGCTGGTGGTGCCGCGGGGCGTCCGGCTGGAGGTCGCGGTGCTCAAGGCGGTCGCCGTCCGCTTCGTGATGCAGCGCGACGAGCAGGCCCAGCTGCGGGCCCGCCAGCGGATCGTGATCGCCGAGCTGGCGTACGTGCTCACCCAGCGCGCCCCCGAGGGCCTGGACCCGGTGTTCGGCGCGCTCTACCGCGAGGCCGAGGACGACCGGGCCGCCCTGCGCGCGGTCATCGACCAGATCGCCACCCTCACCGACGCCTCCGCCCTCGCCCTGCACGCCAGGCTCGTCGGCGCCGCCTGGGCCTGACCGCCCGCGGGCCCCGGCGCGCGACCGCTCAGGCGCAACCGCCCGGCGCCCGGCGCGCGACCGCTCAAGCGCAACCGCCCGGCGCCCGGCCGCGCGCAGTGCGACCGGTCCCGGCACGACCGGCCCGCCGGGAAACCCCGGCCACCCCAGTAGACTTCCGGGGTGGCCGGGCGGATCAGGGACGAAGACGTACAAGCGGTGCGCAGCGCACTGCCGATCGACGCCGTGGTCGGCGACTACGTTCAGCTCACCAACGGTGGCGGCGGCGAGTACAAGGGCGTCTGCCCCTTCCACGACGAGAAGTCCGCCTCGTTCTACGTGAACCCCGCCAAGGGCGTCTTCCACTGCTTCGGCTGCCAGGAGAACGGCGACACCATCGCCTTCCTGATGAAGATCGAGCACTTCACCTTCGCCGAGGCCGTCGAGCGGATGGCCGCCCAGGCCGGCATCACCCTGCGTTACGAGGAGGGCGGCTACAGCCCCCGCCACCAGCAGGGCGAGCGGACCCGCCTGGTCGAGGCGCACAAGGTGGCCGCCGCCTACTACCGGGAGCAGCTGGCCTCGGCGGAGGCGGAGATCGGCCGCCGCTTCCTGGCCGAGCGCGGCTTCGACGAGGAGGCCGCGAAGACCTTCGGCGTCGGCTACGCCCCGGTGGGCTGGGAGCACCTGGTCCGCTACCTGCGCGGCAAGGGCTTCACCGACAAGGAGATCCTGCTCGGCGGCCTGGCCTCGCAGGGCCAGCGCGGCGGCCTGATCGACCGCTTCCGGGGCCGGCTGGTCTGGCCGATCCGGGACATCGCGGGCGAGGTGGTCGGCTTCGGCGCCCGCCGCCTGCGCGAGGACGACAACGGCCCGAAGTACCTGAACACCCCCGAGACGCCGATCTACAAGAAGTCGCACGTGCTGTACGGCATCGACCTGGCGAAGAAGGAGATCGCCAAGTCGGGCCGCGCGGTCGTGGTCGAGGGCTACACCGATGTGATGGCCTGCCACCTGGCGGGGGTCACCTCGGCGGTGGCCACCTGCGGTACGGCCTTCGCCGAGGACCACATCAAGATCATTCGCCGGCTGCTGATGGACACCTCGCAGTACCGCGGCGAGACGGTCTTCACCTTCGACGGCGACGCGGCCGGCCAGAAGGCCGCCCTGCGGGCCTTCGAGGACGACCAGAAGTTCGCCGCCAAGACCTCCATCGCGGTCAGCCCGGGCGGCATGGACCCGTGCGAACTGCGCCTGGCCCAGGGCGACGAGGCGGTCAAGCAGCTGATCGACAACCCCGTCCCGCTGTTCGAGTTCGCGCTGGTCTCGGCGGTGTCCAAGCACCGGGTGGAGACGCCGGAGGGGCGGTCGGCGGCCCTGGAGGAGGCGGCCCCGATCGTCGCCAAGATCAAGGACCGCTCGATCCAGCACGAGTACGCCGTCCGCCTGGCTGGCATGCTCGGCATCCTGGACGAGCCCTTCGTCGTCCGCCGGGTCTCCCAGCTGGCCCGCTGGGACCGCGAGCGCCAGCAGAACCCCCGGGGCGCCGACCGCGGCCGCCGCGCCGAGCCCGCGCCGGTGCGCCCGGCGCAGCCCGCCTTCCGGCTCAACCCGCGCGACCCGGCCCAGTTCGTCGAACGGGAGCTGCTCAAGCTGGCGCTCCAGCACCCGGACCTGGTCAGCCCGGCCTTCGACCACTACGGCGAGGACGAGTTCCCCACCCTGCCGTACACGGCCGTCCGGCAGGCCATCGCCAAGGCCGGCGGCGCCGCGTACGGGGCGACGCTGCCCGACTTCACCAGCGTGGTGCGCGAGGCGGCCCCGGACGACCAGGTGCGCTCGCTCGTCACCGAGCTGACCGTCGAGCCGGTGCGCTCCCGCCGGAAGGTGGACGCGGTCTACGCCGGGGAGTTCCTGGTGAAGCTGCGCCTGCTGGCGGTGGACCGGCGGATCGCCGAGGTCCGCGGCTACCTGCAGCGGCTCGGCCACCGGGCCGACGCCGAGCAGCAGCACGCGGTGCAGACCGAGCTGTGGCAGCTCCAGCAGTACGGCCAGCAGCTCCGCAGCCAGGGCGCGGCGGCGCTGTAGGAGCGCGGCGGGGCCGTGGGAGCGGCCCAGAAAGTCGGCGCACGAGTCTCGGCCACGGAGTGTGGCGTACCGCACACTGGAGGGCGTCCCACCTCCGTTCAGCGCGGGTCCGCCAGAGTCGCGCCCGCCCCGAGGGATGCCCGTGGACCGAGGCTTTGCCGCGACCTCCAGCCCGACTTCCAGCCCGACCGCCGCACCGACCGGCGCGCTGACCGCCGCACCGCCCGGCGCCGGCACCGGACCGCACCCCGCCGGCCCGGCCGGGGACCGGGAGACGGACCACGGCCGGGCCGGGGCCGCGCCCCCGGACGGCGCCCGCGGCGTGCCGCAGGGCCACCCCGAGGCCCCGGAGGCGGACCCCGACGCCGAGGACCCGGAGCCTGACGCCGACGGCCCGGAGCCCGGCGACGGGGACGAGGAGGAGCCCCGCCCGCAGGCCGAGGGCGACGCCGGCCCGGCGCCGGACCTGCTCCGCCAGTACCTGCGCGAGATCGGCCGGGTCCGCCTGCTCACCGCCGCCGAGGAGGTGGAGCTGGCCCGCCGGGTCGAGGCCGGCCTGTTCGCCGAGGAACGGCTGAACGGCGACCCCCCGCCGTCCGACCCGCCGGCCCGCGAACTGGACACCCTGGTGGTGCGCGGCCGGATCGCCAAACGCCGGCTGATCGAGGCGAACCTGCGGCTGGTGGTGTCCGTCGCCAAACGCTACGTCGGCCGCGGACTGACCCTGCTGGACCTGATCCAGGAGGGCAACCTGGGCCTGATCCGGGCGGTGGAGAAGTTCGACTACGCCCGCGGCTACAAGTTCTCCACGTACGCGACCTGGTGGATCCGGCAGGCGATGAGCCGGGCACTGGCCGACCAGGCTCGGACGATCCGGGTGCCGGTGCACGTGGTCGAGCTGATCAACCGGGTGATCCGGGTGCAGCGCGCCCTGCTGCAGGAGCGCGGGCTGGAACCGACCCCGGCCGGGATCGCCGCCG
Organism: Kitasatospora sp. NPDC058492; assembly: GCF_042720685.1. Classification (NCBI taxonomy): domain Bacteria; kingdom Bacillati; phylum Actinomycetota; class Actinomycetes; order Kitasatosporales; family Streptomycetaceae; genus Kitasatospora; species Kitasatospora sp. NPDC058492. Next base: position 65,333 of record NZ_JBHXMU010000003.1, on the reverse strand, counting down.
CCCTGGAGCTGACCGAGGAGCGGGTGCGTGAGCTGCTCCGGCTGGCCCAGGAGCCGATCTCGCTGCACACCCCGGTCGGCGAGGAGGACGACGTCGCGCTCGGCGACCTGATCGAGGACGCCGACGCCGCCTCACCCGCGGAGTCCGCCACCTTCCTGCTGCTGCGCCAGCACCTGGACGCCGTCCTGGCCACCCTGGGCGAGCGGGAGCGCCAGGTTGTCCAGCTCCGCTACGGGCTGGACGACGGCCGCCCGCGCACGCTGGAGGAGATCGGCACGGTGTTCGGCGTGACCCGGGAGCGGATCCGCCAGATCGAGTCGAAGACGCTGATCAAGCTCCGCGACCACGCCTTCGCGGCGCAGCTGCGCGGGTATCTCGACTGAGCGGCCCGCCGGGGTCGGCCGGGACCGGCCCAGGACCCTAGGACCGGCCTGGGGAGGGCTGCGCGGTGGCGGGCTGTGTGTCGGTCGGCTGTGCCGGGGAGGGCGGGTCGGTGGCCGCCGCGTCCGGGCCGGTGCCCGGGGGCGGCGAGGCGGGGCCGATCGGGATCGGGGTGGAGGCCACCACGGCGGCCAGGCCCGAGACGGGCGAGGTGCAGACGTGCCCGGCCGGCTGGTACCCGCAGACCTGGAAGGTGACGGCCGGGTCGGCCGCGTCCAGCATCGACGAGTAGTTGTCGTAGCCCCAGTGGATGAGCGCCGTCTCGCTCTGGCCGGAGTCGTCGGTGATGGTCGCGTAGTCGTTCGGCTCGCCCTCGGTGATCGCCGCCCAGGCCGCCTGGCAGGTCTGGCTGTACCGGAGGTAGACGACGACCTTGCCGATGACGTCGGTCTGCAGGGTCCGGGCGTCCTTGCCGCAGCCGGTGGCCTTGGGGTCCTTGTGCGCGCAGCCGACGGCCTGGCAGACGGGAGCGCCCGGGACGGGCTTGGCCGCGGTGGCGGTCGGGACGGGCTCGGCGACGGTCTGGGGCTGCTCCTGGTGCCGGGTGGCCCGCAGGCCGACCAGCACCAGCAGGGCCACCAGCAGGGCGGCGCCGGTCAGCAGCGTCGCCGGGCGCCGCCACCACGTCACCGGTGCCGTCACGGCGCCGCCGGGCTCGCCGGGTGCGGCGGTCGCATCGGTCACATCGGGTACGTCGGTCACATCGGGTACGTCGGAGGCAGCGGGTGTGGCGGGCGCGCCGGCCCGGTCCGTCGGGGGCTGCGTCGCCCGGGGCTGCTCGGGGGCCGCCTGCGCGGCGGGCTCCTTCGGGGCGCCGGGCTCGCCGTCCTCCTCGGGCCCCGCCACGGCCTGCTCCCGCAGCGCCCGCAGGGCCGGCCCGTCGCAGTCCACCGCCCTGGTCAGCGCCTCCAGTGCCTGCCCGGTGATGACCCGCTTGCCGTTCAGCCAGCGCTCCCAGGAGGCCCGGCTGTAGTGCGTCCGGGCGGCCAGCTCGGACAGCGAGAGTCCGGCGGCGTCCTTGATGGCCCGGAGCTCCTCGGCCAGGAGCCGGGCGGGTCCGGACAGCTCTTCGGGCAGGTTCTTCCAGGCGGAACCCATGGGGCCTTCCAACGATGCGAGACGGGAACGGGGGGACGGGGAGAGCGGAACGGGCTCCGGCCCGGGCCGTTCGGGTGTCTCCGCTTCTCCAAACTCACCGGTCCGGCGTCCCAAACCCCAGGTCATGGCGCTGAGACGGACGGAAGTGTCTCACAACCCCCGGGAACGCTCGCATGTGCACGTGTCCGTCGTGCACAGTTCTCTGGTCGGCGCGGTTCGCCGCCCGACGGCGTCGTTCGGACGCGGACCGGTCACCGGTCCCCGCTCCGGCAGCACGTCCCGATTCCCCCACCGGCCGGGGCAGCCTCGCGGGGGGAGGCTGCCCCGGTTCGTCCGGGACGCACGGTGGGGAGGGCGCTTCGCAGCGCCCTCCCCACCGTGATCACGCCCCGCCGTGATCACGCCCCGCCGTGTTCACGCCCCGGCGGACCCAGGCCCTAGTGGTGGAAGCCCGACCGGGCCGGCACCCCGAGTTCCTTGAGCGGGCCGGGTTGGCGCCGCAGCTCCGGCAGCAGCCGGGAGAGGTCGGCCAGCAGCAGGTCGGCGAGGTCCAGCGAGAAGCCGTTGCGGCAGACCACCCGGAGCACCGACAGGTCCGTCCGGTTCGCGGGGAACGTGTACGCGGGCACCTGCCAGCCGCGCTCGCGCAGCCGCCGCGAGACGTCGAACACGTCGAACGGCTCGTCGTCGGCGGTGGTGAAGGCGAAGACCGGCAACTGGTCGCCGCGGGTCAGCAGCCGGAAGCCGCCCATGTGCTCGATCGCCCCGGACAGGTGGGTGGCGACCTCGCGGCAGGCGCCCTGGACGGCCCGGAGGCCGTCCCGGCCGAGCCGCAGGAAGATGTAGTACTGCGCGACGACCTCGGCGCCGGGGCGGGAGAAGTTGAGCGCGAAGGTCGGCATCTCGCCGCCGAGGTAGTTGACCCGGAAGACCAGTTCCTCCGGCAGCGCCTCCTGGTCGCGCCACAGGGCCCAGCCGACGCCGGGGTAGACCAGGCCGTACTTGTGCCCGGAGCTGTTGATCGAGGCGACCCGGGGGAGCCGGAAGTCCCAGACCACCTCGGGGTCGAGGAAGGGCGCCACCATGCCGCCGGAGGCGCCGTCCACGTGCACCGGGACGTCGAGGCCGGTGCGCTGCTGGAGGTCGTCCAGGGCCGCGCAGATCTCCGCGATCGGCTCGTAGGAGCCGTCGAAGGTGGAACCGAGGATGCCGACCACGCCGATGGTGTCCTCGTCGCACAGCGCGACCGCGTGCTCGGCGTCGAGGTGGAAGCGCCCGCCCTCCATGGGCGCGGTGCGGGCCTCGACCTCCCAGAAGGTGCAGAACTTCTCCCAGCACACCTGCACGTTGACGCCCATCACCAGGTTGGGCCGGGCCCCGGCCGCGTAGCGCTCGGCGTTGCGGTGCATCCAGCGGCGCTTGAGCGCCATGCCGGCCAGCATGCAGGCCTCGCTGGAGCCGGTGGTGGAGCAGCCGACCGTGGCGTCCGGGTCGGGGGCGTGCCAGAGGTCGGCGAGGATCGCCACGCAGCGCCGCTCCAGTTCGGCGGTCTGCGGGTACTCGTCCTTGTCGATCATGTTCTTGTCCAGGCACTCGGTCATCAGCCGGGCGGCCTGCGCCTCCATCGAGGTGGTGACGAAGGTCGCCAGGTTGAGCCGGGCGTTGCCGTCCAGCATCAGCTCGTCGTGGATCAGCTGGTACGCGGTGTCGGCCGTGACGGGCCCCTCGCCGAGCCGGTGCAGCGGTGGTGCCAGCTTCATCGAGCCCAGCGGGTCGGCGGCGCCCACGAGCGGCCCGATGCTCAGCCGGCGGTCGTTGCGGGCCCCCTTGTGCAGCGCCATGGAGTCCTGCCGCCCTTCATGTCGGTGGCCGTGTCCCGTCCCACGCTGCCACCGGCCGCCGGGTGACGCATCTTCACCGGTCGGGGTCGGGGTCGGGGTCGGGGTCGGGGTCGGGCGCCGCCGTCCCCGGCCGGTGAGGCCGCCGCGGGCCGCCTTCAGGCCGCCGTCTCCGGGTGGATCTGTTCGCGGGCGGCGCGGTACTGCTGGCGCACCGCCGAACCGATCGCCAGGTCCTGCTCCCCGTCCGGCTCGACGGTCTCGGCGTCCGGCAGCTCCCACTCCGGCGGCTCCGGGGTGCCGGCCAGCGCCCAGGCGGCCTGCCGGGCGGCCCCGCGGGCGGCGTGGGCGCCCGGCGGCGGCACCACGACCGGGACGCCGAACAGCGGCGGGGCGATGTGCCGGACGGCGGGCAGCCGCCCGGCCGCGCCGAGCAGGAACACCCGCCGCACCGCGACGCCCTGGGCGCGCAGCACGTCGAGGGCGTCCGCGATGTTGCACAGCATGCCCTCGACGGCGGCCCGGGCCAGGTGCTGCGGCGTCATCGACTCGGCCCGCAGGCCGGTCAGGGTGCCGGCCGCGTGCGGGAGGGCCGGCGTCCGCTCGCCGTCCAGGTAGGGGAGGAGCACCAGCCCGTACGCGCCGGGGGAGGAGTGCAGGGCGAGGTCGCTCAGGCCGTCCAGGTCCCGGCCGAGCATGGCGGCGGTGGCGCGGAGCACCTGGGCGGCGTTGAGGGTGGCGACCATCGGGAGGTGGCGGCCGGCGGCGTCGGCGAAGGAGGAGATCAGCCCGGTGGCGTCCACCACGGCCCGGTCGTGCACGGCGAAGATCGTTCCGGCGCTGCCGAGCGAGACCACCGCGTCACCGGGGCGCAGCCCGAGGCCGAGCGCGGCGGCCATGTTGTCGCCGGTGCCGGCCGAGATCAGCAGGCCTTCGGGGGTGTGCCCGGCGGGTTCGGCGGGGCCGAGCACCTCGGGCAGCCGCAGCTCGTGGCCGAGCGCCAGCTCGACCAGGTCCTGCCGGTACTCGCCGGTGATCGGGGACCAGTAGCCGGTGCCGGAGGCGTCGCCCCGGTCGGTGCTGCGGCGCCTGGGGTGGCCGAGGAGCTGCCAGACCAGCCAGTCGTGCGGCAGCAGGACCTCGGCCACCCGGCGGGCGTTGGCCGGCTCGAACTCGGCCAGCCAGCGCAGCTTGGCGATGGTGTAGGTCGGGCTGGGGACGGCGCCGATCGCGGCGGTCCAGGCGGCCGGGCCGCCGAGCGCGTCCAGCAGCTTGGCGGCGGCGCCGCTGGAGCGCGGGTCGTTCCAGAGGATCGCCGGCCGGACCAGCACGCCGCCCGCGTCCAGGCCGATCATGCCGTGCTGCTGTGCGCTGACGCCGATGGCCCGGACGCCCTCCAGCAGGCCGCCGGCGGCGGCGTCGCCGAGCGAGTGCAGCCAGAGCTGCGGGTCGGTCTCGCCGGGGCGGGTGTCCGGGTCCTCGGGGACGGGGTGCGGCGCCTTGCCGGAGCGCAGGACGGCGCCGGTGTCGGCGTCGCACGCGACGATCCGGGTGCGGTTGGTCGAGCTGTCTATCCCCGCGACGATGGCCATGTCGAGATCATGCCTCAGCCCGGCCCGGGACGCGTCCGGGCCGGGTGAGGTGTTGCCCGTTCGGGACTCGACGCAGGGCCCTGGTACACCCTGGCGTCACCGTCCCGTCACGGGCGGAAGGTACCCCAGCCGTCGTCCTCGGCCCGGGAACGGTTGAAGTACGGCACCCGGTCGGTGACGGCGTTCGGCAGCCGGTCGCCGACCTTGTCCGCGACGGCGCCGGCGGCCTTCCCGGCGACCGCGCCGGCCTGCTGCCTGGCTCGGTCGGCCGCGCCCTGCACCGTGGGGTTCTGGGCGATCTTCCGGGTGACCTTCGTGATCTGGTCGTAGCGCCGGCGCCCGGCCCGGGAGCCCAGGACGTAGCCGGCCGCGAACCCCGCGGCCAACGACAGCTTCCACATGATCGGATCCACCCTCTCCTGGCGGCCTTCTGCCGCATTGCCCTACCCGTCCGTCGGGACGGCGAACCGTCCGTGCCCCCCAGCATCCCCGGGGGCCGTGCCGGGCGCGCGCCGGGCACGCCGGGTGGGAGCCCGGGGGGCGGTCCGGCGAAAGCGATTGGCGGACCACCCCCCCGAGTGCGCTAATGTATGTCCCGCAGCGAGCGCCGAGGAGCCCGGGGAACCGGGGGCCGAGGCGGAAGCCGGTCCCCCATAGCTCAATTGGCAGAGCAGCCGACTGTTAATCGGCAGGTTATTGGTTCGAGTCCAATTGGGGGAGCTCGGGAGAGGTCTTGCAAGAGGCCTCCTCCCGTCCGTGGTGCAGCAGTTCGGTACCGCGATCCCGCATAGCTCAATTGGCAGAGCAGCCGGCTGTTAACCGGCAGGTTTTTGGTTCGAGTCCAAATGCGGGAGCTTCATCGGGTCCGCCCGGTGACTGCTCAGAGCGAAGGCCCCTCGGATGACCGGGGGGCCTTCGTGTTGCCTTCGTCACCTCGCGCCGTTCGTCACCTCGCGACGGCCGGGCGGCTCAGGTGGTCGCCTCTGGGGCTCGGACGGTCGCCGCCCGGGTTCGGGCGGTCGCCTCCCGGGCTCAGGCGGTCGCTTCCCGGTAGAGCGCGGAGACCCGCTGGTCGAAGGTGACGCTGTAGGAGGTGCCGGCCGTCTCGCCGCCCTCCTGGTAGCCGCCGATCACGCCGACGACCGTGCCGCTGTCCGTCACCCACGGGCTGCCGCTGGTGCCGTCGGTGTAGCCGTCGCAGTCGAAGCGCTCCTGGGTCGGGCTCTGCGAGCGGGTCCTGGCCGCGCAGGTGATCGGCTCGTCGCGCTCGTTCGGGTAGCCGGTCACCGAGACGGCCAGCCCGAAGCCCTGGCCGGTGGCGATCGGGTTGCCGCCGACGGCGTCCTCGACCTGCTTGCCGCCGACCGTGCCCACGGTGACGAAGGCCACGTCGTACTCGGGGTCGTCGTCGTCCGCCCAGCGCGGGTCGACGGTGATCGACTTCACCGGCCAACTGCCGTGCGGGATGAAGCCGTTGCGGTAGCCGGGGGTGAACACCAGGCCGTCCAGCAGGCCGATCCGGCGGTTCTGCACGCAGTGCGCCGCGGTGACCAGCAGGTTGTGCCTGGGGCTGCGGACGACGCTCGCCGTGCAGGCCCGGGGGCCCTGCGCCGTCCGGACCGAGAGGGTGCCGATCCGGTCGCGGGTGCTGCTCTGCTGCGCGACCTCGGCGGCGGGCGCCTGGTCCTGCTCGCCGCCGTCGCACGCGGTTCCGGCGGCGAGCAGCAGGGCCGCCAGCGCGACCGTCCGTGCGGCGCGCGGGGGCCGTGCCGGGCGGGGGGCCATCGGGGCTCCGTCTCGTTCCTCGGGGCGGGCACCGGGTTCGTGCGTTCCGCCGTTCGAGAGGAAGATCTATCAGGCCGTGCCCGGCGGCGCCACTGCCGCCCCTCCGGTCAGCCGGTGGCCCGGTCGTAGAGCGCCTGGACGCGGTCGCCGAAGTAGCTGCTGTACGAGGTGTCCGGGCTGTCGCCGCCCTGCTGGTAGCCGCCGATCACACCGACCACGGTGCCGGTCCTGGTGCTCGGGTCGAAGTCGGTCACCCAGGGGCTGCCGCTGGTGCCGCCGGTGTAGTCGGGGCAGTCGATCCGCAGCTGGGTGGAGCTCTGCTCGGTGGTGTTGTTGGCGCAGGTGATCGGGACGTCGCTGGTGCCGGGGTAGCCGGTGATCCGTACGGGCAGCTGGTAGCCGAGGCCGACGCCCAGCTTGTTGGCGCCGAGCACCTGCTGCACCTGCTGCCCGTTCTGGGCCTGGACGACCGCGAAGGCGACGTCCACGTCCGGGTCGGCGTGGTCCTTCCAGCCGTCGTCGACGGTGACGGCGATCAGCGGCCAGACGCCGCTGGGGGTGTCGCCGTTGCGGTAGCCGGGGACGAAGACGAGGTCGCTGCGCTGGCCGAGTTGGGGGTCCCAGACGCAGTGCGCGGCGGTGACGATGAGGTTGAGCCCGGCGCTGTCGACGACGCTGGCGGTGCAGAAGTGGTCGCCGTCCGCGTTGCGGGTGAAGACGGCGCCGACCAGGCCGTTGAGCACGGTGGGCCTGGCGGTGCGGGTGACCCCGGTGTGCCTGGCGACGGCGCCCCTGAGCCGCTGCCGGCTCCAGCCGTGGCCGCCGCCGGAGGCCGAGGCGGATCCGGAGGGGCGGGCGGAGGGGCGGGTGGAGGGGGTGGCCGGAGCCGAGCTGACCGTCGGCGCGCCCCCGCCGGGCCCGGCCGAGGTGGTGCAGCCCGCCGCGGCCAGCAGCACCGCGAGCGCCCCGGCGGCGGCTCCCGTCCCACGTGTCGTCATCCGTCCAGGCTGCCCGTGGGGCCGTCCGGGCGCCACCCGAACTGCGCAACCAGGACAGGCGCACGCCTGTGCGCACCCGTGCGCGCCCCCGGCGCGCACCACGGGTGATCGACCGGCTATGCTGCCCGGGACGTCCTTTCGGGGCCGTCTGCTGCTGCCGTGGTCGACGACCGGCGCACGCGGCGAACCGGGGCGGTAGCTCAGCCGGTTAGAGCAGGGGACTCATAATCCCTTGGTCGTGGGTTCGAGTCCCACCCGCCCCACCTCAGCCACTGATCGATCGTTGGATCGATCATCAGACAAAACAGTGGCTTGATCTGGCAGAACGGCTCCAGTTCCGGTCGGAACTGTAGAGCATCGGCCAGCCGCTCAGGGCTCGGCGCGCTGAGATTCACCCACCAGTGGACATGGCCGGGGCGGGCCGGTTTGCCCCACCCCCAGACGAATGCGGTCCGGTCCCTGGCGCCGTCGGCGCAAAAAGTGATATCACTTTGACAGCTGGATCGGAAAAACTCGCTGGAGGAGCTGGTCTCATGGCCACACCGCGTTCTGCCGTCGACGTCGAAGGCGGCCCCGTCCTCGACCTTCCGGCACCCAAGATCACCGAGCGGGTCATCACCGGTGCCGCGGGGCTGCCGGTGCTCGGAGGGACGCTGCTCGGCCTGCTCGCGGGGATCGGGGCGACCATCGTCGGCGGCATCCAACTGGCCGGCGGGTCCAAGGCGTTGGGGATCACCCTGCTGACCGCCGGGCCGCTGGCCGTCCTGGGCGCACTGCTGCTGCTGTGCGGGCTGACCGTGGTCTCGCCCGGCCAGGCGCGGGTGGTCCAGCTGCTCGGCCGCTACCGCGGCACCATCCGTGCCGAGGGCCTGACCTGGCTGAACCCGTTCACCAGCCGCCGCCGGATATCCACCCGGATCCGCAACCACGAGACCGAGACCAACAAGGTCAACGACGCGGACGGCAACCCGATCGAGATGGCCGCCGTGGTGGTCTGGCAGGTCGAGGACACCGCCAAGGCCGTGTTCGAGGTGGACGACTACAGCGACTTCGTCGCCATCCAGACCGAGACCGCCGTCCGGCACATCGCCAGCAGCTACCCGTACGACGCCCACCGCGAGGGCCAGTTGTCGCTGCGCGACGGCGCGGAGGAGATCAGCCGGATGCTCTCCGCCGAGATCGCGGCCCGGGTCGTCTCGGCCGGGGTGCGGGTCGTCGAGTCCCGGATCACGCGGCTCGCCTACGCGCCCGAGGTCGCCCAGGTGATGCTCCAGCGTCAGCAGGCCGGGGCCGTGGTCGCGGCACGGCGGCTGATCGTCGAGGGCGCCGTCGGTATGGTCGAGGAGGCGCTGGACCGGCTCGCCGAGCGCGACGTCGTCGAACTGGACGAGGAACGCAAGGCCGCCATGGTGAGCAACCTCCTGGTGGTGCTCTGCGGCGACCGGGGCGCCCAGCCCGTCGTGAACACGGGCTCCCTCTACCAGTAAGGCGCGGCGTTGGCGACGGAGCGGAAGAAGATCCTGCTGCGACTGGACCCGGCGGTCCACGACGCACTGGCCCGGTGGGCCGCGGACGAGCTGCGCAGTGCCAACGCGCAGATCGAGTTCCTCCTTCGCCGTGCCCTCAGCGACGCGGGCCGGATGCCCGGCGACGCGGCCCGTCTTCCCCGGCGCGGCCGACCGCCCAAGGAGAACCCGGAGACCGGCGGTTCCGACGCCGGATGAACGGGCCCATCCACCGTCCATCTGCTTGGAGTCCATCGTGGACCTGCCCATCACCCTGCCGGAGAAGCTCTACCTGCTCGCCTACCACCCCGAGCGCGAGCGGCTCACCGCCACCGCCAGGCTCGACCTGGTGCTGCGGGCCGCCGCGCTCGCCGAACTCCTGCGGCGCGCGCTGATCCGCGACGACGGCCGGCACCCGGCCGCCGTCGACGGCGCGTCGGCCGACGGCCTCGACCCGCTCTCCGCCGCGATGCTGGAGCAGATCCGGCAGGGCCGGCGGCGCAGCTGGCAGAGCTGGGTCGGCCGCCGCCAGGGCCCGGCGGCCCGCGCCGCGCGGGTGGTCCGGGACGGGCTGGCGACGGCCGGGCGGATCCGCCTCGAACAGCGCCGCACGCTCGGACTGTTCCCGTCCACCCGGGTCGTCCTGCCGGAGCAGCGGCTGCGCAAGTCGCTCGTGGCATCGGTGGGTTCGGCGCTGAAGGCGCCGCTCAGCCGGGTCGACCCGGCGGACGCCGCGCTGGTCGCGCTGGTCGACGCTGCCCGGCTCGGAGCCGTCCTGACGTGGCGCCAGAGCCGCGAGTTCCGCACCCGGATCGACAAGCTGGCCCCCGCCGCGGGCCCCGTCCCGCGCGCCCTGCGCCGGGCCATCAGCACCCGCAACTCCGATGTCGCGTTGGTCTGACCCACCCGGTGTGATCCGCAAGACAGGCCCGGTCGCCGACACGGCGGCCGGGCTTCCCGCGTTCCGGGCCCGCGCCCGTGCCCCATCCACCGATCGGTTGATCCGCCGTCCACCGCGCCCGCCCGCAGCTCTGACCGTCCGGTCGATCCGCGGCCGGGGCCCCGCGCGGGAAGCTCGTTGCAGGCCGGAGGAACCGGCCGGACCAGCGGGGACGAGCGGGAGGGAGCGGCGCGATGGCCGTGATCGAGGTGGCGGGGCTGCGCAAGGCCTACGGGCGGCGCCAGGTGCTGGAGGAGGTCTCCTTCGGCGTGGAGCGCGGCGAGGTGTTCGGCCTGCTGGGGCCGAACGGCGCGGGCAAGACGACCGCCGTGGAGTGCTGCGAGGGCCTGCGCCGGGCCGACGCGGGGACGGTCCGCGTCCTCGGCCTGGACCCGGTGAAGGACGCCCACCGGCTGCGGCCGAGGATCGGCATCCAGCTCCAGCAGGCCCAGTTGCAGGGCGCACTGCGGGTCGGCGAGGCGCTGGAACTGTACGCCGCGCTCTACCCGAACCCCCGGGACTGGCGCGAGCTGCTGGACGAGTGGGGGCTCGCCGACCAGCGCCGGACCCCGTTCGACAAGCTCTCCGGCGGCCAGCGCCAGCGGCTGTTCATCGCCCTCGCCCTGATCGGCAACCCCGAGGTGGCCTTCCTGGACGAGCTGACCACCGCGCTCGACCCGCAGGGCCGCCGCGACACCTGGGAGCTGATCCGGCGGATCCGCGACGAGGGCGTGACGGTGGTCCTGGTCTCGCACTTCATGGACGAGGTCGAGGCGCTCTGCGACCGGGCCGCCGTCCTCGACGGCGGACGGATCGTCGCCACCGGCACCCCCGCGGAGCTGATCGCCCGCTCCGGCACCGGCGGCACGCTCGGCTTCCGCCCCACCGGGCCGCTGGACACCGCCCGGCTGGCGGCCCTGCCGGGGGTCACCGGGGTCGAGGAGCGGGAGGGCCGGGTCGAGGTATCCGGCGTCGGGGACTTCGCCGACGAGGTCACCGGCCTGCTCGCCCGCGAGGGGATCGTCGTCACCGGGCTGCGGATCCGCGAGCACAGCCTGGACGACGCCTACCTCGCCCTGACCCGCCACGACGCCTGACCCGCCATCACCGCGCCCATCACCACGCCCGAGGGGACCACCACCGTGAACCACACCGCCCACGCCGTCCGCCGCCTGGCCGTCGCCGAGGCCCGCCTGTTCCTCCGCGATCCGCTGACCGCCTTCTTCGGCCTCGCCTTCCCCGTCGTGCTGTTCCTCGTCCTCGGCTCCGTCCCGGCCCTGCGCAAGACCTCGCCCGACATGCACGGCATGAGCACCATCCAGCTGTACGCGCCGATCCTGGCCGTCTTCACCCTGCTGCTGCTCGGCCTCAACGGCCTGCCCTCGCTGCTCGCCGCCTACCGCGAACGCGGCGTGCTGCGCCGGATGTCGGCCAGCCCCGTCCGCCCGGCGCTGCTGTTCGGCGCGCTGCTGCCGCTGTACCTGGGCGTCGCCGTCGTCTCGGTGCTGCTGGTGGTGGCGGCCGGGCCCCTGCTCGGGGTGTCGCTGCCGCGCCGGCCGCTGGGGTTCCTGCTGGCCTTCCTGCTGGCTGCCGCCGCGCTGCTGTCGATCGGCCTGCTGCTCGCCGCGGTCGTCCCGTCCGCCAAGGCCGGCAACGCGGTCGGCGCGCTGGCCTTCTTCCCGATGATGTTCTTCTCCGGGATCTGGCTGCCGCGCGAGTTCTCGCCGGCCCTGCTCAACCGGATCGGGGACTTCACCCCCAGCGGCGCCGCCGTCCAGACCTTGCAGGACGCCTGGTCCGGGCACTTCCCGCACGCCGTGGGCCTGCTCACACTCGCGGCGTACGCGGTGCTCGCGGGGGCCGCGGCTGCCAGGCTGTTCCGGTGGGAATGATCATGCGGCCGTCGGCCGACGAGAACGCGCTCGGCGACTGGCAGGACCGGCTGGACCGGCTGATCGGCCCGCTCTGCTACGTCGCCCTGCTGATCGCCACCGCCCTGGCCCTGCTGATCCCCGTCCCGAACGCGCGTCCCGCCGCCGCCGTCCTCCCGGCGGCGGCCGCCGCGTTCCTGTGGCTGGTCCTGCGCTCGGTGCTCGACCGCAGGCCGGGCCCGGACGGCCGCGCCCGGTACGCCGGCGCCCACTTCGCCGTCCTGCTGGCGCTGATCACCGTCCTGGTGCTGGACAACCCGATCTTCGGCTTCTTCGCCTTCACCGGCTACCTGCACGCCGCCCAGTACCTGCGGGGCCGGGCCCGGATGGCGGGTGCGGCCGTGGGCACCGTCCCCACCTCGCTCTCCCAGGTCGGCGGAGTCCTGCCCGACAGCCCGGCGAAGGTCGGCGGACTGCTGGCCGTCGTCGCCTTCAACCTGATGGTGGTCGGGCTGATGTTCGCGCTCAGCGAGGCGGCCGACCGGCTGAGCGCCCGCCGCAAGGCCGCCAACGCCGAACTCGCCGAGGCCAACCGGCTGCTCACCGAGACGCTCGCCGAGAACGCCGGACTGCACGCCCAACTCCTCGTCCAGGCCCGGGAGGCCGGGGCCGCGGACGAGCGCCGCCGGCTCGCCCGGGAGATCCACGACACCGTCGCCCAGGGCCTGGCCGGGATCGTCACCCAGCTCCAGGCCGCCGACCAGACCCGCGCCCAGGACGCCGCGGCCGCCGAGCGGCACCAGGCGAACGCGGCGGCCCTCGCCCGGGAGAGCCTGACCCAGGCCCGCCGGGCCGTCCACGCGCTGCGCCCGATCGAACTGGAGCGGGCCGCGCTGCCGGAGGCGCTGGCGGAGCTGGTCGAGCAGTGGCGGGAGCGCAACGACGCGGCCGCCGGGCTGACCGTCACCGGCGAGGCCCGCCCGCTGCACCCCGAGGTCGAGGTGACCCTGCTGCGGATCGCCCAGGAGTCGCTGGCCAACGCCGCCAAGTACGCGCGGGCCTCCCGGGTCGGCGTCACCCTCTCGTACATGCCCGGCCTGGTCACCCTGGACGTCCGGGACGACGGCGTCGGCTTCGACCCGGCCGCCGAGCCCGCCTCCCGGGCCGCCGGCGGCGGCTACGGTCTGGACGTGATGCGCCGCCGCGTGCAGCGCCTGGCCGGGCGGCTCGACCTGGAGACCGCACCGGGCGCCGGCACGACCGTGTCCGCGACCCTGCCGGCGATCAGCATGGAGGAGTAGCACCGTGAGCGACGCGACGACGATCAGACTGCTGTTGGTGGACGACCACCCGGTGGTGCGGGACGGGCTGCGCGGGATGTTCACCGCCGCCCCCGGATTCGAGGTGGTCGGCGAGGCCGGGGACGGCGCCGAGGCGCTGGTCCTGGTCGCCGCGCTGCGCCCGGACGTGGTGCTGATGGACCTGCGGATGCCGCGGATGGACGGCGTCACCGCGATCCGCGAGATGGCCGAACGAGGCCTGCCCGGGCGGGTCCTGGTGCTCACCACCTACGACACCGACGCCGACGTGCTGCCCGCCGTCCGGGCCGGCGCCACCGGCTACCTGCTCAAGGACGCCGCCCGGGAGGAGCTGTTCCACGCCGTCCGGGAGGCCGCCCGCGGCGCCTCGGTGATCGCGCCGACCGTCGCCGCCAAGCTGCTCGGCCAGGTCCGCGCGCCCGTGCGGGAGCCGCTCAGCCCGCGCGAGCTGGAGGTGCTGGAACTGGTCGCGTCCGGGGCCACCAACCGGGAGGCCGCCGCCCGGCTGTTCATCAGCGAGGCCACCGTGAAGACCCATCTGATCCACGTCTACGCCAAGCTCGACGTCAAGGACCGCGCCTCCGCCGTCGCCGCCGCCTACAACCTGGGGCTGCTCACCCCGACCGGCCGGCCGTAAGACCGACCGGTCTAAGCTGGCCGGATGCTCGAACCCGCCCTGCTGCCGACCCCGCTGGTGGACTGCACCGACGAGGTGTTCGCGCGGGCCGGGGTGGAGCTGCGGCTCAAACGGGACGACCTGCTGCACCCGAGCGTCCCGGGCAACAAGTGGCGCAAGCTCGCGCCCAACCTGGCGGCCGCCGTCGCCCAGGGCCACACCCGGCTGCTGACCTTCGGCGGGGCGTACTCCACCCACCTGCGGGCGGTCGCGGCGGCCGCCGCGGCGCTCGGCCTGGAGAGCGTCGGGCTGGTCCGCGGCGAGGAACTGGCCGACCGGCCGCGCAACTGGTCGCTGCGGGCGGCCGAACGGGCCGGGATGCGGCTGGAGTTCCTGACCCGCGCCGAGTACCGGGAGGCCACCGGCCGCGCCGCCGCCGGCACCACGGCCGGTCCGCAGGGGCGCTGGGGCCCCTGCCTGGTGCTCCCGGAGGGCGGCTCCAACGCGCTGGCCGTGACCGGCGCGGCGGCGATCCCGGCCGAACTGCCCGACCTGGGCGGGCACGACGTGGTCTGCTGCCCGGTCGGCACCGGCGGCACCCTGGCGGGCATCGCGGCCGGCCTGCCGCCGGGCGCGCGGGCGCTTGGCGTGGCCGTGCTGCGCGGCGGCGAGGGCTACCTGGAGGGCGAGGTCACCCGGCTCCACCGGGCCGCCTACGGCCGGGAGTTCGACAACTGGCGGATCGACCACGCGCACCACGGCGGCGGCTACGGCAAGGTCCCGGCCGAACTGGCCGCCTTCGCCGAGCGGTTCGAAGCCCGCCACGGCATCCCGCTGGAACGCCGCTACGTGGCCAAGCTGCTGGCCGCGCTGACCGGCCTGGCCGCCGCCGGAGCCTTCCCCCGCGGCACCCGGCTCACCGCCGTCGTCACCGGCCTGCCCGACCCGGAGTAGACCCGGATCGGGCCGGAACGGCTCATCCGAAGGTCAGGTCGGCGCACGGGTCGGTGTCGGCGCCGCGGGTGTTCTCCGCTATGCCGGTGGGCACCCCGCTGGGCACGCCGCTCGGGTCGGCGGTGGCGGGGGCGGAGGACTTGGCGCCGGGGCCGCTGCCGACCGCGTCCAGCTTGGTGGCGGGGCTGGGCCGGTAGTCGCGGCCCAGGGTGACGGTGATGCCCTCGGAGCCCGGCTCCTCGACCGCGCGCGCCCCCGGGAAGAGCGCGGCCACCTGGTCGGCGGCGGCCTTCAGGGCCGGGTCGTAGCTGATCTCGGTCTGCATCCGTCCGCCGGCGGGCTTGCCGAGCGTGACGTTCTGGAAGCCCCGGGCCCGCAGCGCCTCCCCGCCGGAGGTGGACAGGCCGGGGGTGCCGACGCCGTTGACCACGAGTACGGGGGCCGCGGCCTGTTCGGGCGTGAGCGGTGCGGACGGGCCGGCCGAGGCTCCCGGGGTCGCGCCGTCGGGGCCGGGGGCGGTGGGGGAGGGCGCCGGGGTGTCGGTGCCGGAGGTGCTCTGGCCGTCCAGGGTGCGGTCCTCGCGCAGCAGCCGCCACAGCGTGTTGGCGTCCGGCTGGACGAGCTGGACGCGCTCGCCGGCGAAGCGCCAGGGCGCGGTCACGAAGGTGATGTCGGACAGCTTGATGTCCTGGAGCGAGCGGGCGAAGTCCACCAGCTTCATCGCGGTGCCCAGCCCCTCGTCCACGGTGAGCGAGCGGGTGGCCGCGTCGGCGAGCGGGAGCAGCGTGGGCAGGGAGAAGCCCTGGCCCTGCACCTTCTTGATCATCGAGGAGACGAAGGCCTGCTGGCGCTTCATCCGCCCGATGTCGGAGTTGTCGCCGAAGCCGTAGCGGGCCCGCAGGTAGTCCACGGCGGGCTGGCCGGAGAGCTTCTGCATGCCCTTGCGGAGGTGTATGCCGTGCGAGTCGACGTTGTTGGGGACGCAGACGTCCACGCCGTTGATGGCGTCGGCCATCGCGGCGGCGCCCTTGAAGTCGACCACGATGGTGTGGTCGATCCGCAGGCCGGTGAGCGTCTCGACGGTGTTCTGCGTGCAGGCCGGGTTGCCCTTGGGGAACTCGCCGATGGTGAAGGCCGAGTTGAACATCTGGTTGTTCCGGGGCGTGGTCCAGGTGCCGCTCGGCAGCTTGCAGGACGGGATGGTGACCAGGGTGTCCCGGGGTATGGAGACGCCGACGGCGTGCTTGTGGTCGGCGTAGACGTGCACCAGCATCGCGGTGTCGGAGTGGCCGACGCCCTCGTCGCCGCCGCCGATCGCGCTGTTGCCGTCGTCGCGGGTGTCCGAGCCGAGCACCAGGATGTTCACCGGCAGTTGGGCGCCGGGGGTGACCGGGGCGGGCGCGGGCGGGCGCTCGGTGGCGACGCCGCCCGGGTCGAAGGTGGTGATGTTGTTGTCCAGCCGGTGGTAGAACCAGGCCCCGGCGCCCACGACGGACAGCACCAGGACGGCGGCCAGGCCGATGGCTGTCCGCAGGTAGCGGCGCCTGCGCGTGCTGCTGCCCATCCTCCGTGTCCCCCCGTCTTTCCGTCTCTCGTGTTCGATGTTCGAACATTAGACGTTTCGACGGGCTGTTCGGTTACCTCTGCCGGCGGCCCGGATTTCGCTCCGGGGCTGTGATGCTGATCACGCCCCGGATGCCGGTCACGCTCCGGGGCCGGCGGCGCCGGTGAGCATCCGGCGGAGCAGGTCGCGCAGGACGGCCCGCTCGTCGTGGCCGAGGGCGGCCAGCGGCTCGCGGGCGAAGTTCAGCGATTCGCGCAGTTCCTCGGAGGCGGTGGCGCCGGTGCCGGTGGCGGCGACCAGCTTGACCCGGCGGTCCTGCCGGTCGGCCTCCCGGGTGACGAAGCCGCGGGCTTCGAGCCGGTCGACGATGCCGGTGATGTTGGACGGCTCGCAGCTGAGCGTCTGGGCGATCTGGCGCATCGGCATGGGGCCGCGGCGCAGCAGGGCGAGCACCTTGGCCTGGGCGCCGGTGAGCGAGCGGGCGGCGGCGGCCTCCTCGTACTCGCGATGGAACAGCGCGACCAGGTTGGCCATCAGATCGACGACCTCGCGGGTGATCTCGTCGGACTGCGGCGTGGCGGCCCGGGTCGACTGGGTGTCCATGTCCGAGAGTCTACCTGAAAAGTTGACAACATGAACCTTTCATGCCCATCGTTACTTCAGTAGCTCAACCTTTCATGCATCGGAACCACCTAAGGAGCGCCTCCCATGGCAGAGCAGGCCGCACCCGCGACCGCCCGTGAATGGCACCTCGCCGCCCGACCCCAGGGCTGGCCGGTGCCGACCGACTTCGCCCTGGTCGAGGCCCCGGTCCGGACCCCGGGCCTGGGCGAGATCCTGGTCCGCAACGCCTTCCTCTCGGTGGACCCGTACATGCGGGGCCGGATGAACGACGTGAAGTCCTACGCCCCGCCGTTCCGGCTCGGCGAGGCCATGGAGGGCGGCGCGGTCGGCTACGTGGTCGCCTCCGGGGCCGAGGGCTTCGCCCCGGGTGACGCCGTGCTGCACGGCCTCGGCTGGCGCGAGTACGCCACCCTGGACGCCCGCCACGCAGTCAAGGTCGACCCGGCCGCCGCCCCGCTCTCCGCCTACCTCGGCGTGCTCGGCATGCCCGGCCTGACCGCCTACGCCGGGCTGCTCGCCGTCGGCGGCCTCAAGAAGGGCGACAAGGTCTTCGTCTCCGGCGCGGCCGGCGCGGTCGGCAGCATGGTCGGCCAGATCGCCAAGCTCAAGGGCGCCTCGCTGGTGGTCGGTTCGGCCGGCTCGGCGGAGAAGGTCGCCAAGCTGGTGGACGTCTACGGCTACGACGCCGCCTTCAACTACAAGGACGCCCCGGTCCACGAGCAGCTGGCGCAGGCCGCCCCCGACGGCATCGACCTCTACTTCGACAACGTCGGCGGGGACCACCTGGAGGCCGCGATCGGCGCGCTCACCGTGCACGGCCGCGCCGTGCTCTGCGGCGCGATCGCCCAGTACAACGACACCACCGCCCCCGCCGCCCCGCGCAACCTGGCGCTCGCGATCGGCAAGCGGCTGCGCCTGGAGGGCATGCTGGTCAGCGACCACGCGGCGCTGCAGTCGCAGTTCGTCGCCGACGTGGCCGGCTGGCTGACGTCCGGCGAACTGCGCCACGAGGAGACCGTGGTGGACGGCTTCGAGCGCACCGCGGACGCCTTCCTCGACCTGCTGCGCGGCGTCAACACCGGCAAGATGGTGGTCCGCCTGGACGGCTGACCCTCAGTCAGCTCGCTGACCGCCCCGCCGCCCCCACCGGGCGCGCGGGGCGGTTTGCGTACGGGCGCAGGGGAATCGGTCGCACTACCGCATTCCGGCCGGATCCGAAAGTGCGTCATCCACGGTGCGGGGCGGCGCGGTACGGTGGGTCCCGCCTGGCGATGGGGCCGTTCGGGGGAGAGATCCGGCCGAGGGGTAGACCTCGTTGAGGATTCGACTAGCATTGAGCGAAAGCCTGTCCGTTTTGCTCAATTTAGTAGCTTAATGTCGGCTAGCGTGGGTAACTGTGGATCAACTGCAGGCACGAGGCAGCTGGGGAAGGCGACCCTCGTCCACAGCCTGGAGGTCCCGGTGACGACACGTGGAGTTCTCTACATCCACTCCGCGCCCCGCGCGCTGTGCCCGCATGTCGAGTGGGCCGTCGCGGGGGTGCTGGGTGTACGGGTGAGCCTGGACTGGATCCGCCAGCCGGCCTCGCCCGGACACTGGCGTGCCGAGCTTTCCTGGCAAGGGGAGCCCGGTACGGCCTCGAAGGTCGCCTCCGCACTGCGCGGTTGGCAGCTGATGCGGTACGAGGTCACCAGTGAGCCCTGCGCCACGGCGGAGGGGGAGCGGTACAGCAGCACGCCCTCGCTCGGCATCTTCCACGCCGTCACGGGCATCCACGGCGACATCCTGATCCCCGAGGACCGGCTGCGCGCCGTCCTGCTGCGGGCCCGCAGCGAGGGGGCCGACCTGGAGGCCGAGATCTCCCGGCTGCTGGGCAAGCCCTGGGACGACGAACTGGAGCCGTTCCGCTACGCGGGCGAGGGGGCACCGGTGCGCTGGCTGCACCAGGTGGTCTGAGCCGGCGGGCGCACGACGCACGAGAGGGGCCGGCGAGCGCCGGCCCCTCTCGGTGCGTTCGGACCAGGTGCGTACCGAGTCGGTGCGTACCGGGTCGGTGTGCGGACTAGCGGGAGCGGAAGGCCAGCACCACGTTGTGGCCGCCGAAGCCGAACGAGTTGTTCAGCGCCGCGATCCGGCCCTCGGGCAGCGGGCGGGCCTCGCCGCGCACGATGTCCGCGTCCACGTCGTCGTCCAGCTCGTCGACGTTGATGGTCGGCGGGGCGATCCGGTGGTACAGGGCCAGCACGGTGGCGACGGTCTCGATGCCGCCGGCGCCGCCCAGCAGGTGGCCGGTCATCGACTTGGTGGCCGAGATGGCGATGTGGTCGAGGTCGTCGCCGAGCTCCTTGCGCAGCGCCTTCAGCTCGGCGGTGTCACCCTGCGGGGTCGAGGTGGCGTGCGCGTTGACGTGCACGATCTCGGCCTTGTCCAGGGTGTTGCGGTCGAACAGGTCGGCCAGCGCGCGGGCCACGCCGGCGCCGGTCGGCTCGGGCTGGGCGATGTGGTGGGCGTCCGAGGACAGGCCCTGGCCCACGGCCTCGCAGTAGATCCGGGCGCCGCGCGCCTCGGCGTGCTCGACCGACTCCAGCACGACCACGCCGGCGCCCTCGCCCAGCACGAAGCCGTCCCGGCCCTTGTCGTACGGGCGGGAGGCGCCCTCGGGGTCGTCGTTGTTCTTGGACATCGCCATCATGTTGGCGAACGCGGCGATCGGCAGCGGGTGGATCGCCGCCTCGGTGCCGCCGGCCACCACGACGTCGGCGCGGCCGGTGCGGATCATCTCGATCGCGTAGCCGATCGCCTCGGCGCCGGAGGCGCAGGCGGAGACGGGGGTGTGCACACCCGCGCGGGCGCCGACCTCCAGACCGACGTTGGCCGCCGGGGAGTTGGGCATCAGCATCGGGACGGTGTGCGGGGAGACCTTGCGGGCGCCCTTCTCCTTCAGCACGTCGTACTGGTCGAGCAGGGTGGTCACGCCGCCGATGCCGGAGGCGATGACGGTGCCGAGGCGCTCGGGGGCGAGCTTGGAGGAGTCGTCGGTGGCCGGCGTCTCGTAGCCGGCGTCGGCCCAGGCCTCACGGGCGGCGATCAGCGCGAACTGGGCCGAGCGGTCCAGCTTGCGGGCCAGCGGCCGGGGGAGGATCTCGCCCGGCTCGACGGCCGTGCGGGCGGCGATCTTGACGGGCAGCTCGGCGGCCCACTCCTCGGTCAGGGCCGCCACTCCGGAGCGTCCTGCGACCAGGTTCTCCCAGGTGGTGGCGGCGTCGCCGCCCAGCGGCGTGAAGGCGCCGATACCCGTGACGACCACGGTACGGTTTTCAGCGGTCACTGGTTCTTCTTCTCTCACGATCGTGGGGTCGGCGGCGAGCCGAGGAAGGGCCCGGCCGGGCGCCCGGTGGGGCGTCCCGGCCGGCGGGTCGGCCAGGCTCGGGGGAGCCGGGCCGACGAGTCAGCCGTCCGAGGCGTCGAGAACGCCGGACGTGCTGGAGGGATCGAACGGGTCGATCGCTCAGGCGGCGGCGTTGGTGAGGATGTAGTTCACCGCGTCGCCGACGGTCTTCAGGTTCTTGACCTCGTCGTCCGGGATCTTGACGTCGAAGCGCTCCTCGGCGGCCACGACGACCTCGACCATGGACAGCGAGTCGACGTCCAGGTCGTCCGTGAAGGACTTCTCGAGCTCGACGTCCTCGGTCGGGATACCGGCGATCTCGTTGACGATCTCGGCGAGACCTTCCAGAACCTCGTCCTTGGTAGCCATACTGGCTGCTCCTCTTCGGTGTTGAACGCGTCCGACCGGCGGCCGGACACAGGCTTTGCGGAATGAGTGGGGCGAAACGCGCCTAGGGGAGCGTAACGACTGCCGCGGCGTACACGAGACCCGCCCCGAAGCCGATGATCAGTGCGAGGTCGCCGCTGCGGGCCTCGCCGCTCTCCAGCATGCGCTCCATCGCCAGCGGGATGGAGGCCGCCGAAGTGTTGCCGGTCTCGGCGATGTCGCGGGCGACCGGCACCGAGTCGGGCAGCTTGAGCGCCTTGATCATGGCGTCGGTGATGCGCATGTTGGCCTGGTGCGGGATGAACGCGCCGAGCTGGTCGGCGGTGACCCCGGCGGCGTCCAGCGCCTGCTGGGCCACCTTGGCCATCTCCCACACCGCCCAGCGGAAGACCGGCTGGCCGTCCATCCGCAGGGCCGGCCACTTGGCCTCCTCGCCCACGCCGTTGACGGCGTCGGGCTTGGCGAAGGCGGTGTCCCAGGCCTGGGTCTGCGAGATGACGTCGGACTGCGAACCGTCCGAGCCCCAGATCAGCTTGCCGATACCGGGCGTGTCGGACGGGCCGACGATCGCGGCGCCGGCGCCGTCGCCGAAGATGAACGCGGTCGAGCGGTCCGACTGGTCGGTCAGGTCGCTCAGCCGCTCGACGCCGATCACCAGCACGTACTCGGCGCTGCCGCCGCGGATCATGCCGTCGGCCAGGCCCAGGCCGTAGCCGAAGCCCGCGCAGGCGGCCGAGATGTCGAAGGCCGGGGCGGTGCCGCAGCCGAGCCGCTCGGCGATCTCGGTGGCGATCGCCGGGGTCTGCTTGAGGTGCGAGACGGTCGCGACGATCACGCCGCCGATCTGGTCCGGGGTGATCCCGGCCTGGGCGATGGCCTTGCCGGAGGCCTGCACCGACATCTCGGCGACGCTCTCCTCCGGGCCGGCCCAGCGGCGCTCGGCGATCCCGCTGCGGGTGCGGATCCACTCGTCCGAGGAGTCGATCCACTCCAGCACCTCGGCGTTGGGGATCACCCGGACCGGGCGGTAGCCGCCCACGCCGAGGATGCGCGCGTACTGCGCGCCCTCGGACGGGCGGATCTGCGGCTTCGTCATGCCTGGGTCTCCTGATCCTGACCGCCGTGCTCCGCGACGAGTGCGCGGGCCTTGTCCAGGTCGGCGGGGGTCTTGAGGGCAAGCGTCGCCACACCCTTGAGGTTGCGCTTGACCAGTCCGGTGAGAGTGCCCGCGGGGGACAGCTCGATGACGGCGGTCGCACCCAGCTGCCCGAGGGTCTCCATGCAGAGGTCCCAGCGGACCGGGTTGGAGACCTGCGACACCAGGCGGGTGAGCACCTCGGCGCCGGAGGCCACGACCTCGCCGTCCTTGTTGGAGACGTAGCGGACCTGCGGGTCGGCCACGGTCAGCGTCGGGGCCAGCGCGGCCAGCCGCTCGACACCCGGGGCCATGTGCTCGGTGTGGAAGGCGCCGGCCACCTTCAGGGCGACCAGCTTGGCACCGGCCGGCGGGTCCGCCTTCAGCGTCTCCAGCTGGGCCAGCGTGCCGGCGGCGACGATCTGGCCGCCGCCGTTGTTGTTGGCCGCGGTCAGGCCGTGCTCGGCCAGCTTCGCCGCGACGACCTCCGGGTCGCCGCCGAGCACGGCGATCATGCCGGTCTCGGTGACGGCGGCGGCCGCGGCCATCGCCCGGCCGCGCTCACGGACGAAGGTCAGCGCGTCGTGCGCGCTCAGCACCCCGGCGCCGGCGGCGGCGGTGATCTCGCCGACGCTGTGGCCGGCCACGGCGCCGACCAGCTTGCGGGCGACGTCCTCGTCCGGGAACAGCTCACGGGCGGTCATCAGACCGGCCGCGACCAGCAGCGGCTGGGCGACGGCGGTGTCCTTGATCTCCTCTGCGGAGGCCTCGGTCCCGGCGTGCACCAGGTCGAGCCCGGCGACCTCCGACCAGCCGCGGAGGCGGTCGGCGACACCGTCCAGCTCCAGCCAGGGGCTGAGGAAACCGGGGGACTGGGCACCCTGTCCAGGGGCGACGATTACGAGCACGGTTCAACCCTCTCTCGCCAGGCGCCCAGGGGCGGGTAGGCGACGGTAACGAAGAAAACCATCCGGGATTGTAAGGTCCCTACAGGCGGTTCAGCTCGGCTCCCCGGCCGCGGTGAGTCGGCCGAGGGCGAGTGCGATCCGCAGCGTGAACGCCGAACGCACGTCGGACGGGGCGTACCCCGTGACGTCGGTCACACGTCGTAGCCGGTAGCGCACCGTATTGGGGTGGACGAAGAGCATCCGGGCGGCGCCCTCCAGCGAAGAGGCCTGCTCCAGGTAGACGCTCAGCGTTTCCAGCAGCGCCGAGCCGGCTTCGTCCAGCGGTGTGTAGATCTCCTCCACCAGCTGGCGGCGGGCGGCCTGGTCGCCGGCCAGCGCGCGCTCGGGCAGCAGGTCGTCGGCCAGCACCGGGCGGGGCGCGTCCGGCCAGGCGGCGCAGGCACGCAGGCCGGCCGCGGCGGCGTGCGCCGAGCGGGTCGCCGAGAGCAGGTCCGGCACGGTCGGGCCGACCACCACCGGGCCCGGCGCGAACTGGCCGATCAGCGCCCGGGCCGCGTGCACCGGCTCCTTGTCGCCGCCGACCACGACCACCAGGCGCTTGCCCAGCACCCCGGTCAGCACGTGCAGCTTGGCGTACCGGGCGGCCCGGCGGATCGCCTCGACCACCAGCTCGCTGTCGCCGTCCGGGGCGCTGCCCATCACCACCCGGACCTGGCTGGGCTGGCCCCAGCCGAGCGCCGCGGCCCGCGACAGCACGCCCTCGTCCGCGTCGCCGGACAGCAGCGAGTTGACCACCAGCGCCTCCAGCCGGGCGTCCCAGGCGCCGCGCGCCTCGGCCGCCTGGGCGTACACCTGGGCGGTCGCGAAGGCGATCTCCCGGGCGTAGACCAGCACCGACTCGCGCATGTCCGCCTCGTCGCCGGGGGCGGCCACCTCCTCGATGGCCTCCTCCATCACCTCGATCGTGGTGCGGATCAGCTCGACGGTCTGGCGCAGGGTGATCGCCCTGGTCAGCTCGCGCGGGGCGGTGCCGAAGACGTCCGTGGAGATCGCCTGGGCGGCGTCCGGGTGGCGGTACCACTCGGTGAAGGCGGCGATGCCGGCCTGGGCGACCAGGCCGATCCAGGAACGGTGCTCCGGCGGCATCCGCCGGTACCAGCCGAGCTGGTCGTCCATCCGGGAGATCGCGGCGGTGGCCAGCTTGCCCGAGGACTTCTCCAGCCGCTTGAGCGTCGCGGCCCGGCGCTCGGCCCGCTCGGCGGCCATTCTGCGCTCCTGCGCGGTCAGGCGGGGCGCCGCCCGGCCGGGGCGGTCGCGGCCGGCCCTGGGGGCCGGGCTCTTCCCGGTCGGCTCGGCCGTGGGACTGGGTTCGCTCTTGGAGTTCGCGGAAGCGGCTGGCACAAGGACAAGACTGCCTCACGTGGGTGACTGCTCGTGCACACCCCCCGGTGCAGCGGCACGGTGGTGCCGGTCACACCCACTACCGTGGGGCCCGTGACAGACGACGCCGCCCGCCCCCGCGCCGACCTGCGCCGCACCGCCGAGCGCTACCTCTCCACCCCGGCCGAGGGCGTCGAGACCCGACACGCGTTCTCCTTCTCCGGCCACTACGACCCGAAGAACACGCACTTCGGCGCGCTGCTCGCGTGCAACGAGGAACTCCTCGCCCCCGGCGCCGGGTACGAGGAGCACAAGCACCGGGACACCGAGATCCTCACCTGGGTGCTGGAGGGCGCGCTGGCGCACCGGGACTCCCAGGGGCACGGCGGGGTGGTCCGCCCGGGGATGGTCCAGCACCTCGGCGCGGGCTCCGGCGTCACCCACACCGAGCGCAACGTCGGCGGGGCCGCCGGCCCGGTCCGCTTCGTCCAGATGTGGCTCCAGCCGGACGTGTTCGACGCGCCCCCGGCGTACGGGCTGCGCAAGGTGGAACCGGCCGACGGCGGGTTGACGCTGCTCGCCTCCGGGCTGGAGCGCGACGCCGGGACGGACACCCTGCGGCTGCGCCGCGGCGACGCCGCGCTCTGGCTGGCGACGGCGGGGCCGTGGCAGCCGCTGCCCGCACTGCCCGAGGCCGCCTGGCGGTACGCGCACCTGACCGCCGGCTCGCTCGGCTACCGGACGATCCCGGGGCCCAAGGGCGGCGGCCGCTCGATGGCCCCGGGCGACAGCGTGCGGATCACCGGCGACGCCTTCGCCGACCCGACGGCCGGCGAGACCGGCGCCGAACTCCTGCTCTGGGAGATGCACTCGCCGGTCTCGTACGGCTAGGTCCTGGCCTTTCAGCCTTTCAGTCGTTCAGCTGTTCAGTTCGGCCAGGACCGCGTCCGAGCAGGCCGGCCAGACCTCGGCGGCCCACGGGCCGAAGTCCCGGTCGGTGAGCGCGACGCAGGCCACGCCGGCCTCCGGGTCGACCCACAAGAAGGTGCCGGACTGGCCGAAGTGGCCGAAGGTGGCGGGCGAGTTGGCGGTGCCCGTCCAGTGCGGGGCCTTGCCGTCGCGGATCTCGAAGCCGAGACCCCAGTCGTTCGGCCGGCGGTGGCCGTAGCCGGGCAGCACGCCGCTGGTGCCCGGGAAGGCGACCTCGCGGGTGGCCTGCCGGACGGTGGACGGGTCCAGCAGCTTCGGGGACTGGAGCTCTGCGGCGAACCGGACCAGGTCCGCGACGGTGGACAGGCCGCCGGCGCCGGCCGGGGACTTGTGCGCGGTGTTCAGCAGGGTGTCGTGCATGCCCAGCGGCTCGAACACCGCCTCGGCGGCGTACCGGGAGAACTCGATCCCGGCGGCGTCGGACAGCGCCCGCGCCAGCGCGTCGAAGCCCGCGTTGGAGTACAGCCGGCGGTTGCCGGGCTCGGCGAACACCCGGTTCTCGTCGAAGCCGAGGCCGGAGGTGTGCGCGAGCAGGTGGCGGACGGTCGAGCCGGCCGGCCCGGCCGGGTCGTCCAGCTCGAAGACGCCCTCCTCGACCGCGACCAGCACCGCGTACGAGGTGAGCAGCTTGGTCACCGAC
Source organism: Kitasatospora sp. NPDC058492 (assembly GCF_042720685.1). Lineage (NCBI taxonomy): Bacteria > Bacillati > Actinomycetota > Actinomycetes > Kitasatosporales > Streptomycetaceae > Kitasatospora > Kitasatospora sp. NPDC058492. The sequence goes on along the minus strand of NZ_JBHXMU010000003.1, from coordinate 39,360 downwards.
GCCAGCGGGAACAGGTGCTGCTGCGGCCCGTACGTGCCCAGCACCGCGCCGTCCGCCCCCCGGACCACCGCCGCCGCGGCGTGGGGCACCGGCCAGTTCTCGATCATCCGCAAGCTCTCCATGCGCCCGACTCTAACGAAGGCCCGAAAACGGGTGGCGGGAGCACCCGGGTGCGAGGCTTGCTTGGAGTGCACTCCAACTCGATAGCGTCGTCGTCACCGCTCACCACAGGGGGTAACCGATCATGGCCACGCTCGCACCCGGCCAGCTCGACCTGCGGACCTGCGCCGACGTGTACCAGCGCCCGGTCGGCGATCCGGACCGGACCCCGCGGCACACCATCAGCGAGGTCGCCGTGGCCAGCGGGCTCACCGCGCACACCCTGCGCTGGTACGAGCGGATCGGTCTGCTCGACCCGGTCGACCGCTCCGCCAGCGGCCAGCGCCGCTACTGCGACGCCGACCTGCACCGGCTGGCCTTCCTGGGCCGGCTGCGGCTGACCGGCATGCCGATCGCCGACATGCTCCGCTACGTGGAGCTGGCCCGCGAGGGTGAGCGGACCTACGAGGCGCGGCGCCAACTGCTGGTCGACCAGCGCGAGGAGGTCCGCCAACGGGTCGCCGACCTCCAGGCCACCCTCGCCGTCCTCGACTACAAGATCGACCTGTACTCCGGCCGGATCGCCGCGTCCGACGAACCGGCCGTCCGCCGCCACGAGTAGCCGCCATCAGCACGCCGCACGTGGAGTACGCCGCACGTGGAGTACGCCGCAGCGGAGTACGCCGCACGCATGCGCCGCACGCAGAGGAAGAAGCAGAGCGATGACCGTTCCCGTCCTCCCCACCGCCCGACTCGGCACCGACGGCCCGTTCGTGGGCGTCCAGGGCCTCGGCTGCATGGGCATGAGCGACTTCTACGGCCCGACCGACCGGCCCGAGGCGCTCGCCACCCTGGACGCCGCCCTGGAAGCCGGCGTCACCCTGTTCGACACCGCCGACGCCTACGGCTTCGGCCGCAACGAGGAGCTGATCGGCCCCTTCGTCCGCGCCAACCGCGACCGGGTGGTGCTCGCCACCAAGTTCGCCGTGGAGCGCAAGGAGGACGACCCGAGTCACCGCGGCATCCGCAACGACCCGGCGTACATCCGGGCCGCCGTCGACGCCTCGCTGCGCCGCCTCGGCGTGGACGAGATCGACCTCTACTACATGCACCGCCGCGACCCGGCCGTGCCGCTGGCCGACTCGGTCGGCACCATGGCCGAGCTGGTCCGGGCCGGCAAGGTGCGCCGACTGGGGCTGTCCGAGGTGACGGGCGCCGAACTGCGCGAGGCGTACGCGATCCACCCGATCGCCGCGCTGCAGTCCGAGTGGTCGGTGTTCGCCCGGGACGTCGAGCGCACGGCGGTGCCGGCCGCGGCCGAACTGGGCGTCGCCTTCGTGCCGTACTCACCGCTCGGCCGGGGCTTCCTGACCGGGGCGTTCCAGGCCGCCGAGCAGCTCGCGGCGGACGACGTCCGGCGCACCCAGCCGCGCTTCACCGGCGCCAACGCGGCGGCCAACGCCGAACTCCTGGCGCCGCTGCGGGAGATCGCGACGGCCCGCGGGGTGACCCTCGCGCAGGTCGCGCTGGCCTGGGTGCACCAGCGGGCCGAGGTGCACGGGCTGACCGTCGTGCCGATCCCCGGCACCCGCAAGCGCAGCCGGCTCGCCGAGAACACCGCGGCCGCCACGCTGCGGCTCACCGCCGAGGAACTGGCCCGGCTGGAGCCGGTGGCGGGCGAGGTGGCCGGGGACCGCTACCCGGACATGCGCTTCACCCAGGTCGGCCGGGAGTAGCGGCGGTGGGGGAGCGGCCGCCCGGGCCGCTCCCCCCGTCCCGGGCGCCTGCTCAGACCTCCCGGCCGAGCCAGGCGGCCAGCCGGGTGTGCACGTCGGCGTCCGGGGCGACCGGCCGCACCTCGCCGAACGGGACCGCCCCGCCGCGGTGCTCGGCCGACAGGACGGCCTGGGCGACGGCCAGCGCGGCGTGCGCCAGGGCGTCGTCCAGCGGCTGCCGGGAGCCGAGCGCCCGGGAGATGTCCCAGGTGTGCGCGACCGTCTCCATCAGGTAGCCGCCGACCGCGATCCGGCCGGGCACCACGCCCCAGGGCGCGTGGGCCGGGCGGTCCAGCGCGGCGTCGTCCGCCCAGGCCGCGACGGCCCGGGCGCGGGCCCGGTCCAGCGCGCCCGGCCAGGCGTCGTCCGCCAGGTCCCCGGTGGCGGCGACGACGTCCTCGGCCCGGCCGCCCTCGCCCAGGTAGGCGAACCGGTGGATGCCGCCGACCACGTGGCTCAGCAGCTCCCGCAGCGTGAACGCGCTGCACGGGGTGGGCCGGTCGAGGGCGTCCGGGGTGATCTCGGCGAACAGCTTCTCCAACTGGCCGAGGGCGAGCAGGTACTGCGGGCGGGCGTCCTGGACGGAGTTCACGTGGAATCAGCTCCCTGGGGTGGTGCGGGCTTTCGGGCTCGAACGGCAATCTCCCAGTAAAACCTGACAACCGCCGTCAGGATTGCTGGGATTCTGCTGCCATGAAGGCCGACCGCCTGCTCTCCATCCTGCTCCTGCTCCAGACCCGCGGCCGGGTGCCCGCCACCGAACTGGCCGGGCGCCTGGAGGTGTCCGTCCGCACCATCTACCGCGACGTGGAGTCGCTCTCCGCCGCCGGCGTGCCGGTGTTCACCGAACGCGGCCGGCACGGCGGCATCAGCCTGCTGCCCGGCTACCGCACCGACGTCACCGGACTGACCGCGGACGAGGCCCGGGCGCTGTTCGTGCTCTCCGCCCAGGGCGCGCACAGCGACCTCGGGCTGGACGGCGCGCTCGGCTCGGCGCTGCGCAAGGTGATGGCCGCGCTGCCGGCCCCGCACCGCCCGGCCGCCGAGCGGATCACCGAGCGGATCCTGGTCGACCCGGCCCGCTGGCTGCAGAGCGGCCCGGCGGCCGGCGCCGCGGCCGGCCCCGAACTGGGCGAGCTGCAGTACGCGGTGTTCGCCGACCGGCGGCTGCGGCTGAGCTACCGGCACAGCGGCACGCCGGCGCCGGTGGAGTACACCGTGGACCCGTACGGGCTGGTGAGCAAGGCCGCGGTCTGGTACCTGGTGGCCGATCTGCACGGCGAGCCCCGGCTGTTCCGGGCCGACCGGGTGCTGGCCGCCGAGACCACCGACGAGGCGGTGCGCCGCCGCGCCGGGGTGGGGCTCGGGGACGCCTGGGCGGTGCTGCGCGAGCAGGTGGAGCGGCTGCCGAAGGAGCTGCCGGTCCGGGTGCGGGTGCGGCGCGGGCGGCTGGACATGTTCGTCCGCATCCACGGCGGCCGGGTCACCGCGCCGCCGCCGGAGGCGGGCGCCGGGCCGGCCGAGGAGTGGGTCGAGGTGGCGATGGTCTTCCCGGCGCCGGCGGCCGTCCGTGCGCTGCTCGCCTTCGGCGCGGACGTCGAGGTGCTGGCCCCGCCCGCGGCCCGCCGCGAGCTGGCCCGGGCGGCGGCGGACGCCCTGCGGCTGTACCAGGAGTAGGGCCAGCGGTAGGTCGGGCTCTAGGAGTTCGGGGCGGGCCGGACGACGTCCTGGTAGTGGCCGAGCGAGATCGCCGCGAAGTTGTGCAGGCTGTCGGTGCCCTCGGTGAAGTAGCCGTTGTGGCCGGCCGCGCGGGCCGAGGAGATCTGCTCGGCGCCGAAGCCGCCGGCGGTCGGGTCGGCGCCGTGGCCGAGGCCGCCGACCTCCAGGTACGGGACGTTGCCGATCCAGTCGGTGGGGTTGCGGGTGGCCCAGACGTGCACACCGGTGCCCAGCTCGCTGGTGCTCTGCACGCCCATGCCGGGGCTGCCGAACACCATCAGGTCGGTGATCCCGGAGGTGTCGGAGGGCGAGGCGGCCGCGCGTGGGATCTCGGGGGCGGCGTTGCCGCAGACCACGGAGCCGTACGAGTGGCAGAGCAGGGCCGGGGGCGCGTCCGGCCGGGTGGTCTCCTTGAGCCCGGCGAGCAGCCGCTGCAGCCGGGGCGCGCCGACGTCGGCGAGCCGGGAGGTGACGGCGTCCGGGCCGAGGCCGGACGGGGTGACGTAGCCGGTCCAGGCGATCACCGCGGTGCGGGTGTTCGGCGCCTGCCGCTGCTCCTCGGTGTGCAGGGCGCGGGCCATGCCGGCCGGGGAGCGCAGCGGTTCGGGGGCCTGGTCGAAGTGGCCGAGGTCGGCGTCCGAGCCGGGGACGACGACGGAGATCCGCTCGGCGTCGGCGAGGTCGCCCCACACCTCGGTGATCAGGCCGCGGCCGCGCGGGTCGAAGGCGAGGATCTGCCGGTCGGGGCCGAGCAGGTGCTCGACGTCGTTGGCGCGGGAGACGGCCAGCTCGCGGGTGTCGGCGTCGAGCTTGTGGTCGGCGGCGCGGGCCCGGGCGCTGTCGCGTTCGGCGGCCAGCGCGATCTTGTTGGCGCGGTAGCGCAGGTCCAGCGGGGCGCCGTCGAAGTTGCCGACGACCAGCGGGTAGTCCCGGATCAGCCGGTCCAGCTCGGTGGGGGCGAGCGAGGCGAAGAACGCGGCGGCGGCGGCCGGGGTGGTGGTGGCCGGGTCGGGCAGGGTGCGGTCGAAGCTGTGGTCCTGGACCCAGGCGGCGCTGCCGGCCGGGGGTGTGGAGATCGCCAGCTGCTCGGTGGAGGCGGCCGCCTGGGCCGCCGCGGCGCCGGCGAGCACGGCACAGCCCGCGAACGCCCCGATCAGTACCCGCTTCCAGCGCCGACGGTTGCGCACCGCACCAACTCCCTTAGGGCCCGTCACCGTTTCTCGGGCGGTGCCCGGAGGTGCGATGAGACTGCCTGCTTCCCTGCGCAAGCGTAGGGTGCCCGGAGAGGTGACGCGCCCGCCCAAACTGTGGGATGGCTCACATGAACCGGCGGTGTCGTTTCAGCGTCACAGAGTGGCCCGCACGTCGAATTCGCGCACCATCCGCTTGGGCGCCGTGCGCCGCCAGGCCTCGACGACGAGGTCGCGCAGCTCCTCCGGATCGACCAGGTCCAGCTGGACGCTCACCCAGCCGTGCCGCCCGACGTACGGCGCGCTGGAGAACACCTCGGGTTCGGCGGCGAGCAGTTCGGCCTGGTCCTCGGGGGAGGCCTTGACGGTGACGGAACGGCCCCCGGGCGCGCCCATCGCGAAGATCCGGCCGCGGATCCGCAGGGTCTCGATGTCCCAGGTCGGCTCCTGTGCGGCCTCCGGTAGGGCGAGCGCCATCGCGCGGAACTCCTCGAACGTCACCATGCCCGCAGCGTAGGGCAGGGGACCGACAGCGCGCCCCCCGGTGCACGCGGGGCGCACCGGGGGGCGGGTGGGGGCGGGTGGCCCGGGCCGGGCGGTTCAGAGCAGCGAGGACCAGGCGTCGCAGGAGCGGTCGCCGGAGACCAGCCGGTCCGGGTGGCCGCTGCCGTCGGCGATCGAGATCCGGCGGTAGCTCTGGCCGGAGAAGCACCAGAACTCGCTCCGGCCGCCGACCCGCTGGCAGTCCGGGACGGGCAGGAAGCAGTCCACCCGGCTCAGGCCGTTCAGCGAGCCCCACTGGGAGAGTTCGCGGTCGGTGCGCTCGCACACGTCGGTGTGCGCGGCGCCGTCGGCCACCGAGATCAGCCGGTAGCGCTGGCGGCCGCCGGTGGTGTGGAACGCCCAGTACCAGCTCTTGCCGCCGACCCGCTGCTGGTCGGGGACGGGCAGGAAGCAGTCCATCCGGTCGACGCCGCCCAGCGAGTTCCAGGCGCCGAGGTCGCGGTCCTGGCGCTCCACGGCGCTGGTCGTGGAGCCGCCGCCGCAGGTGATCGAGACGGCCCGGTACTGCTGGCGGCCGGCGGTGCTGTGGAACACCCAGTACCAGCTCTTGCCGTCCGGGTTCTGGAGGTCGGGCATCGGCAGGACGCAGTCGACCCGCCCGACGCCCTGCAGACACGTCCAGGCCGTCAGCCCGGTGTCGCCGTCGACCACGCGGTCGGTGTGGGCGGAGCCGTCGGCCACCGAGATCCGGCGGCACCGGTCGGCGTGGAACACCCAGTACTGGCTCTGGCCGCCCCTGCGCTGCTGGTCCGGGACGGCGAGGAACTCGTCGCAGGGGTACGCCTTGCCGGAGGCGGCCTGGCCGCCGCCGCCCTGCTGGGTCTGCCCGGTGGTCTGGTTTGTCGTTTGCCCGGTGGGCTGCCCGGTGGTCTGGCCGGACCCGCCGGTGAGCCGCCCGTCGCAGAGCGCCTTCAGGGTGCTGACGGACGGCATGAAGGCGTACACCGATCCGGTGGTCCGGACGAACTGCTGGAAGCTCAGCAGGGTGTGCTTGACCGTGCCGTCCGGATCCCGGCTCTCGAAGTCGACGTCCGGGGCCTCCTGGGTGACCGGGTCCTTGCCGGGCACCGGGTTGCGCTTGGGCGGGAAGTCCGGCTGGTCCATCCAGTCGGCCTGGATGAACTCGAACTGCCGGGCGATGTCCGCCTGGTAGCAGATGAACAGCAGGCCGCGCGGGTCGTCGGGGCCGCCCGGGCCCTCCGAGGCCGGGTCGAACGGCGAGCCGTACGGGGTGCCGCGGCGCATGATCCGACGGCCGTCGAGGGCGTTCGGGTCGAACGGCGGGTGGCTCGGGTCCTCCTGGAGGGCGGCGCGCGGGCTGGTCTTGCGCAGGTGCGACCAGAGCGGCGTGACCAGGCCCTCCAGGTCGTCCCGGAAGTCGAAGTCGTTGTCGTTGGAGGAGGTCGGGTCGTTCGGGGTGTCCCGGTCCTGGTGCTTGCAGACCGGGGCGCCGGAGCGCCAGCGGCCGACCATCCGGGCGGCCAGCCACTCGGTGGTGGCGTTGTCCGGGACGGCCTTGGCGAGTCGCAGCTCCTGGAGCTTGACCGAGACCTGCGACCACCAGCCGGGGACGTCCTGGGCGAGCCGGCGGACCACCTGGAAGGAGCCGTTGCGCGTCCAGTCCGGGTACTGGTCCTTGGGGAAGCTGAACGGGTCGTTGTCCTCGCCGCAGATGAACTCGCCGGCCGGGATGATCCGGGTGCCCCGGTGGCCCTCGACCTCGTCCGGGTTGTTCGGGTCCGGCCGGTCGAAGAAGCGCACGCCGGGCTCGCTGATGCCGTCCTTGAAGCCGAAGTGCTCCTTGCCGCGGCGGCTGCCCAGCAGGGTCTGGGCGTTCTGCTGGTAGGCGATCAGGACCCGGGCCTCGGCGGCCGCGATGCGCTGGGCCTCGATGGCCGCCTGGAGGTCCTTCTCGCTGTCCGCGGAGATCTTCAGCAGCGCGTGGACCGGCTGGTTCCTGCCGTTGCCGAACAGCCAGTTCTCCGGGGAGTTGTCGCCGCTGTCGCCGAGTGCGCCGGCCCGCTGCGCCGAGCCCTCCTTGAACGCCTCCAGGCCGCTGCCGATCGGCGGGGCCTGCGCGAACGGGTCGGTGGCGGAGAGCATCCGCATGCCCTCGTAGGTGAAGCTGACGCCCAGCCAGGTGGCGGTCAGCGACTTGGGGTCGTCGCCGCCGGAGGCGCTCCTGGCCTCGCTGAACGCCTCGTTGAACGTGGCGACCTGGCGGGTGGTGGCGATCTGCGGGACCAGCCGGCGCAGCCAGTCGCGGGCGCGCGCCGCGTCCTCGAACTTGAGGAACAGGACGCTGACGTTGTCCTTCCGGAAGCCGGCCAGGATGTCGCCCTGGATCTCGTCGCTCTGGCGCAGCCGCAGGTCGGTGGCCGTGGGGGTGCTCATGGGTGGGTCTTTCCTTCGCTGGGGGGCGGTTCGGGGATCAGGCCGAGGAGCTGAGCTGGACCCACTGCGCGACGCTGGGCACGCCCTGGTCGTTGAGCAGGAAGAGCATGTACCAGCCGGGCGGCGCGGCCTTGGCGTCCGGCGGGGCCTGGAACTCCAGCCGGTTGCCGGCCCGGCTGGTGAGCCGCAGCTCGATGTGGCGCTGGCTGGTGTTGACCGAGTGGGTCGACGTGGTCGGCGCCAGCAGGACGGCCTTGGCGGCGAGCCCCGGGGTGGTGCTGGTGACGGTGAACTTCTTGTCGTAGCCGACCGGGGTGGTCGGCGCCCGGTCCAGCTGGGGCCGGCTGCCCTGGTTCAGGTAGGCGGGCTCGTAGATCTCGATGGTGCCGTTCATGGTGACGGGCCCCGTCGTGCCGGGGATGCCGCTCACCGTGCCGTTGACGTCCGGGTTGTTGGCGAGCTGCTGGAGCTCGTCGCCGGTCACCATCACGCGCCCGTCGGGCAGGACCACGGCGTTGGAGTGGTAGCCGCGCGGGAGCCGCTGGACCGGGCCGAGCTTCCAGTTGCCCTGGTCGTCGCGCAGTTCGACCTGGCGGTACTTGAGGTCGGCGTTGGGGTTGTACGGGCCGTTGCCGTAGTCGCGGATGTCGTACGCGCCGTTGACGGTCATCAGCCGGCCGTTGGGCAGCAGGAGGGTGTCGTCCTGGGTGCGGCCGAAGGCGCGGGACTTCTCGGCGGTCCAACTGCCGTTGGAGAAGCGCAGGGTGCTCGGGTTGTCGCGGTCGCCGCCGAGGATCAGGGCGGAGTCCGGGCCGTTGACGCCGCCGGGCAGCATGACCGCGGAGCCGTAGTTGCGCGGGCGGCCGTCCGGGCGGGCGGTGAGGTCGCTGCGGGACTCGGCGACCGGGTCGAACCTCCACTGCTCGGTGGGCTGGCGGCCGAAGCCGTAGACGTTGCCGTCGTTGAGCGAGAACAGGTGCGGGTAGTCCGTGGTGAACGGGGCGTCGGCCTTGAAGCGCTCCACCGGGGTGTTCTTCGGGGTGTCGTTCTTGCCCTGGGGGACGGGGAAGCCCTTGGCGGGGAAGCGCTCGACCACCGGCGTCGGGGTGCCGTGGCCGAGTTCGGACTGGCCGGACATGATCAGCTGCCGGCCGTCGGCGCCGGTCACCACCGAGGGGTACCAGCGGCCGACCGACATGTCGGGGTTGCGGGTCCAGGTCTCGGTCCACGGGTCGAAGATCAGCGACAGCTTGGCGCCGGTGCCGCCGTTGCCGCCGAGGTTCCCGCCGAAGACGCCGAGCATGCCGTTGGGCAGGAAGGAGTGGCCGGAGCAGAAGAACGGCACCGGGCGGGGCTCGTTGAGGCCGTCCGGCATGTCGGAGACCGGCGGGGTGACCTGTTTGAAGGCGTCCTTGCCGGTGCCCTTGGCCGGGTCCCAGAGGAAGGCCCGGCCGGCGTTCTCCTTGCCGGTGGTCTGGGTGGGGGCGGGTTCCTTCTCCGGGTTGGACTCGATCCGCTCGAAGGAGAACAGCAGCACCTTGCCGGTCGGCAGCAGCGCGACGTGGTCGCCGAAGTCGGGGGAGGAGAAGTACTCCTTGAACGTGCCGAACACCGCCGGGTCGAAGCCGGCGTTGGTGCTGGCCTGGGAGGCCGTCAGCGCGTTGTACCGGTTGGTGCGGGTGGTCTGCGGGTAGTCGCCGATGCCGCGGATGGCGGCGCGGGCCCGGGCGTGCTCCTCGGCGTGCTCGGGGCCGAGCGCGGCGACCTCGTCGGCCCGCATCTCGGCCATCACCCGGGGGGAGGCGATGTGCGGGGTGAGGTCGTTCTGGCCGGGGGTGGCCGGCCCGCCGTGGGCGGTGGCCGGGCCGACGGCGGCGAGCAGGGTGCCGATGGTCACCGCGCAGACCACGGCGGTGGCCGACAGCCGGCGGCGGGCCCGGCGCCGTGGCTGCGGTGCGGACGGGGACATGGATCTCCTCGGGGAGGGGGTGGGCGGGGAGGGTGGCGAATGCGGACGGAGGGGCCGCGGGCGGGCGCGGTCCAGCGATGGTCGCCGACCGTCACAGGAGATCACAGTGCGTGGTGGTTCGCATGCGGATGCATCCCGCTGCGGACCCCTGTGACGGGCGGCCCCGGAGTGGCCGTGGATCGGTCCCGGAACGGCCGAAGGGGCGCGGACCGATCGGTCCGCGCCCCTCCGGTGCCTCACTCTCCGGCGCAGGTCACACCATGCCCAGCGCGTACGCGGCGAACAGCGCCGCACCCGCCGCGGCCAGCGCCTTCCCGGCCCGGGAGAAGGCCGTCCACGGCCCGTCGAACCGCCGGGTGAACCACCCGATCGCCACCAGCACGGCCCCGAACAGCGGAAGCAGCGCCACCCGGGCGGCCACCCAGCCGATCGAGTCCGGCGCGGTGGTCAGCCCCGGCACGGCGCCCAGGCCGGCCGCGCCGGGCACCGCCACCGCGAGCATCGCGCTCTGGTGCCAGCAGAAGATCGTCATCGCCGAGAGGTTGACCGCCACCACCGGCAGCCACAGCAGCGGACGGCGGGTCAGCAGCCGGCCCAGCCGATCCCGCAGCAGGACCGCGGCGCCGCACTGCGTCGCCGCCAGGGCCAGCACCAGCAGGGACGGCGGGTGCGAGTTGGTCCGCTCCATCCCGGGCACCCCGACCATGCTGGCCGGGTAGTGGAACGCCAGCAGCAGCGTGGCGAACAGCGCGCCGCCGCCGACCAGCAGCACCCGGGCCACCGGGCGGCCGAGCCGGCCCTGCGCCCACAGCACGCCCAGCTGGTAGCCGAACAGCCAGCCCGGCAGGATGTTCAACAGCCCGACCCAGGACGGCACCGCCTCCGCCCACGGCCCGTACCGCAGCAGGTCGACGGCGGCGACGGCGGCCACCAGGACGCCCGCCGACCAGCCGCCCAGCCGGCGCCCGGCCGCCACGCACAGCGGAGTGAGCGCGGTCAGCCCCAGGTAGACCGCGATGTACCAGAGCGGCTGCACCACCAGCGTCGCGCCGGTCCGCACGGTGTCCCCGGGGACGCCGAGCGCGGGCAGCAGCGCGATCAGCAGCGCCCAGACGGCCGTCACCCCCAGCACCGGGCGCAGCAGCCGCACCGACCGGCCGCGCAGCCAGCCCAGGTACGTCACGCCCTTGGCCCGGGCCCGCTCCAGCGACTGGACCGAGGAGTGGCCGCCGACCAGGAAGAACACCCCGAGCATCTGGAGCACCCAGCTGATCGGGGCGAGGCCGCCGAGCGAGGAGAGCGGGCTCGCGTTGTGCAGGGCGCCGTCGGCGGAGAGCGTGAAGCCGCCGAGCAGCCAGTGCCCGACCGGCACGGCAAGCAGGGCGAGGGCGCGCAGCCCGTCCAGGGCGCGGTCGCGGGTCTCGGGGGTGCGGGCGTCGACCTGGTGGGCGGCGCGGCGCAGGGCGGTCAGCGGGTGGGCCATGGCGGTGCTCCTTTCGGTGAGGCGGTCAGCGGTCGAGGCCGAGGGCGATGGCGGCGAAGGCGGTGAGCGAGGCGGTGCCGGGGGCGAAGTAGCCGGCGTGGCCCTCGGATCCGGTGGCGGGCAGCGGGCGGGCGCCGAAGCCGGGGGCGGTCGGGTCGGCGCCGTGGCCGAGGCCGAGCACCGAGACGTAGGGGACCCGGCCGATCCAGTCGGAGTCGTTGCGGGCGGTGGCCCAGAGCGGGACGCGCGGGTCGAGGGCGGCGGCCGAGCCGACGCCCATCCCGGGCGAGCCGAGGACGACCACGCCGGAGGCCTGGTCGGGCCCGGGGCGGGCCAGCCCGCAGACCACCGAGCCGTAGCTGTGGCAGAACACCGTGGCCGGGGCCTGCGGGCGGGTGGTGACGGCGAGTCCGTCGAGCAGCCGGGTGAGCCGCGCGGCCCCGGCCCGGGCCAGGTCCTCGGTGGCGGCGCCCAGGCCGATCCCGACCGGGGTGGTGTAGCCGGTCCAGGCGATCACGGCGCTCTGCCGGTCGGTGGCCCGGTAGAGCGAGCGGGCCATGCCGGCGGGGGTGCCGTACGAGCCGGGGGAGCGGTCGAAGTTCTCCAGGTCGTTGTCCGAGCCGGGGACGACGACGGCGGTGCGGCGGGCGGTGGCGAGGTCGCCGAAGACCTCGGCGACCTCGCCGCGATCGCGCGGGTCGAAGACGAGGATCCGGCGGTCGCCGTCCAGCAGGGTGCGGTAGCGCTCGGCGCGGGTGCGGGCCTGCTCGTGGTCCTGCGGGGTGAGCGCCGGGTCGGTGGCCCGGGCGAGTTCGCGGCCGAGCTCCGCGGTGAGGGCCAGCGTGTTGGCCCGGTACCGGAGTTGGACCGGGGCGCCGTCCAGGTTGCCGACCACCAGCGGGTGCCGGACGGCCAGCGCGTTCTGCTGGGTGGGCGTCAACTCGGCGAAGAACGCGGCGACTTCGGCCGGGGTGGCGGTGGCCGGGTCGGGCGGGTGGAGGCCGAGCGCGGTGTCGGCCACCCAGGCGGCGCTGCCCGGCGGCGGGCCGGTGACGGCCTGTTGGGCGTCCGTGGAGAAGCCGCCGAGACCGAGCACCGCGGCCAGCATCACCGTACTGGCCGCGATGGCTCTCTTGACCCGAAACTTCCCCATGTCCGGCCCCTCCCTGATCCGTTCGACTTCGACGGAAAGGAAGGTAGAAATGCGACGGCCCCGCGGACGTCACACCGCGGGGCCAACTCCCGGGTGCTACCGGGGTACTACTCGGGGTATCGCTCGGGGTACCACGGGGGGTGTCTCCGGACCGGAGCCGTCGGGCTGGAGCCGCCGAGGGTCACCGGACCGGCGTCACTGGCCGGGCGTCACGAGGCCGGACTCGTAGGCGAGGACGACGGCCTGGGCGCGGTCGCGCAGGTCGAGCTTGGCGAGGATGCGCCCGATGTGGGTCTTGACGGTCTGCTCGGCCAGGACCAGCCGGCCGGCTATCTCCTGGTTGGACAGGCCGCGGGCGATCAGCTCCAGCACCTCGGTCTCACGCGGGGTGAGGCCGTTGAGCCGCAGTTTGGGGTCGCGCCGCCGGGCCGGCCGGTTGCGGGCGAAGTCCTCGATCAGCCGGCGGGTCACCGAGGGGGCGAGCAGCGCCTCGCCGGCCGAGACCACCCGGACCGCGGAGATCAGGTCGGCCGGCGGGGCGTCCTTGAGCAGGAAGCCGCTGGCCCCGGCGCGCAGCGCCTCGTACACGTAGTCGTCCACGTCGAAGGTGGTCAGCATCATCACCTTGGGCCGGTGCGCGCCGGGGACGGCGGGGTCGAGCAGTCGGCGGGCGGCCTCCAGGCCGTCCATGACGGGCATGCGGACGTCCATCAGCACCAGGTCCGGGTGGGTGCGGCCGCTCACCTCCAGGGCCTGCGCGCCGTCGGCCGCGTCCCCCACCACGTCGATGTCGCTCTGGGCGTTGAGCAGGGCGGCGAAGCCGGCCCGCACCATGGCCTGGTCGTCGACGATGATCACGCGGATGGTCATGCGGGCTTCTCCCGGGGGGTTTCGAGGGGCAGGACGGCGGCGACCTTGTAGCCGCCGTCCGGCATCGGGCCGGTCTCCAGCCTGCCACCGACCAGCCGGGCGCGTTCCCGCATTCCGATCAGCCCCTGTCCGGTGCCCTCCATGGAGGCCTCCAGCGACTCGGTGTGCTGGGGCGGGGGCGTGTTCACCACGGTCAGCAGCAGGGTGGCGCCCTCGTCGACCAGGGATATCCGGGCCCGCGAGCCGGGCGCGTGGCGCACCACGTTGGCCAGCGCCTCCTGCACGATCCGGTACGCGGACAGGGCGACCGCCTTCGGCACCGCCTCGGCCAGCCCCGGATCCACCGTCAGTTCGGCCGGGACCCCGGCCCGTCCCACCGTCTCGATCAGCTGCGGCAGTTGCTCGATCCCGGGCTGCGGCACCTTCTCGGCGGCGGACTCCTCGCTGCGCAGCACGCCGAGCAGTCGGCGCATCTCGGTCAGCGACTCGCGGGCGGTGCCGGCGATGGCGGTGAACTCCTCGGTGGCCGCGGCCGGTACGCCGGTGATCCGGTACGGCGCGCTGGCCGCCTGCACGGCGATCACCGACATGTGGTGGGCGACCACGTCGTGCAGTTCCCTCGCGATCCGGGCGCGCTCCTCCAGCAGGGTGCGCCGCTCGCGTTCGGCCTCGCTGATGTGCTCCTGTTCGGCGAGCAGCCGGCGGGCCTCGGTGCGGTCCTGGACGGCCCAGCCGAGCAGCAGGGCGGCGCCGCCGAGGGCGACCAGCAGCATGGTGGTGCCGTCGTCGGCGTGCGGGAAGCCGAGCGTGGTGGTGAGGAGGGTGAGCAGGATCGTGGCGATCCAGACCGCGATCAGGGTGGCCCGGCTCTCCCGCAGCGCGAGCGCGATCAGCAGGAAGACGTACGCCAGGATCATCGGCGCCGTCCACGGCCAGGTGCCGCCGAGCTGGTGGTGCCGGGCGGTGATGGAGGCCGTGGTGACGAGGGTGGCCGCGCTGATCCACCAGGCGGCCAGCGGCCGGGTGATGGCGAGCAGCAGCGGCGCGGTCTGGGCGATGGTGAGCGCGCCGGCGATGGGCACGGCGACGCCGTAGAAGTCGACCAGGGCGACGATCCCGGTGGGGATCAGCGAGGCCTGCATGATCAGCGCGACGACGTACGGCAGTCGGCGCAGCCAGGCCCGGGGCGAGTCCCCGAGCAGCGGGGTGGACCCGCCGGTCGGGGTGGTGAGGTGGTGCCGGAGCGAGCGGAGCAGCCGGAGGGCCTGCGCGCGGACTTCGGTCGTGGTGATCGTCTTCATCGCGGGCCAGCCTAAGAGGGTGCCGACCGCCCGTCGTCGCACTGGGGTCGAACATCGGAGTGCTACCGGAGTAGGGGGTGCTACCCGGGTACTACTGCTCCCGGCACGGTTCCGGGGCCGGGAGCGGTGCCCGCGGTACTACTGCGGGCCGGTACTACTGCGGGCCGGTATTGCTGCGGGCCGGTACTACCGCGTGGCCGGTGCTACTGCGGGCCGGTGCGCCAGTGGCCGGCCAGGGCCGGGCCGAGCTGGTCGAAGTGGCGCTCGATGACGGCGACCATGCCCTCGGGCCCGGCGGGCTCCTGGTCGGGGGTCCAGGACAGGTGGGCGGCGCGCAGCACGCTGCCGAAGACGGCGGCGAGCACGGTGGGCCGCAGGTCCTCGGCCGGGTCGAGGCCCTCGCGTTCGGCGATTACCCGGACGACCACCCGTTCCTGCTCGGTGACCCGGCGCAGGTGGGTGGCGAGCAGGGTGGGGGTCTCCTCGATCATCCGCATCAGTTCGAGGGCGGTGGTGATCGAGCGGGGGCCGCTGCGGTGTTCGGCGCCGAGTTCGCGCCAGGACTGGACGATCGCGGCGCGCAGGGCCTGGAGCGGGGACTCGTGGGCCGGGCGGCGGCACAGGCACTCGATGAAGTAGTCCTCGGCGTCGGCCATCACGGCGAGCGCGACCTCGTCCTTGTTGGCGAAGTAGCGGAAGAAGGTGCGCTGGGAGACCTCGACGGCGGAGGCGATCTCGTCGACGGTGGTGCGGGCGAAGCCCTGGCCGAGGAAGAGCACGTGGGCGGCCTGGACGAGGGCGTCCCTGGTCTGCTGCTTCTTGCGCTCGCGCAGCCCTGGCAGCCGTTCGGGGGTGCCCGGGGCGGCGGTGGGGGTGGGGGTGCGAGCGGCCATGGCGGGGCCTTCCGAGCGCGTGCGGGCGGGGTGAGGAGCACAACCTTAGCGCTCTGACAAATGTCAGCCAGAGCCAGAAGTCAGTGTTTGCCGAATGTCAGTGGCTGACATAATCTGCCGGAAGTGGCGCTCGCCGACCGGGCACTCGTGGGGACGGGTGGGTCGCGGCGCCACGCCCACGTTCCGTTCTCTGCCACGCCCCCGGAGGGCCCCAGATGAGCCAGTCCGTCGTCAAGAACGCCAAGGCGGACGTCCCGCCGCAGCGCACGCCACCGGGCGGGGGAGGGCTCAAGGGGCACCCCTGGCTGACCCTGCTGACCGTCGCGGTCGGCGTGATGATGGTCGCCCTGGACGGCACGATCGTCGCCATCGCCAACCCCGTCATCCAGGCGGACCTGAAGGCCGCGCCCTCCGAGATCCAGTGGGTGACCAGCGGCTACCTGCTGGCCCTGGCGGTCTTCCTGATCACGGCCGGCAAGATCGGCGACCGGTTCGGCCACAAGAACACCTTCCTGGTCGGCGCCGTCGGCTTCGCCGCCACCTCGGCCGCGATCGGCTTCGCCGGCAACATCCAGACCGTGATCGCCTTCCGGGTGCTCCAGGGCCTGTTCGGCGCGCTGCTCCAGCCGGCCGCGCTCGGCCTGCTGCGCGGCGCCTTCCCGGCCGAGAAGCTCAACATGGCGATCGGCATCTGGGGCGGTGTGATCGGCGCCTCCACCGCGGCCGGCCCGATCGTCGGCGGCCTGCTGGTCGAGCACGTCAACTGGGAGTCGGTCTTCTTCATCAACATCCCGGTCGGCCTGATCGCGCTCGGCCTCGGCCTGTGGATCCTCAAGGACGTACGGGCCGAGAAGGCCGCCAAGTCCTTCGACCTGCCCGGGATCGCGCTGCTCTCGGTGGCGATGTTCGCGCTGGTCTTCGGCATCATCAAGGCCCCCGAGTGGGGCTGGGGCGACGCCCGCACGCTGCTGTTCCTGGGCGGCGCGGTGGTCCTGATGGTGCTCTTCGCGTTCTGGCAGGCCCGGGCGAAGGAGCCGCTGATCCCGCTCAGCCTGTTCCGTTCGGTGCCGCTGTCGGCGGGCACCCTGCTGATGGTGCTGATGGCCTTCGCGTTCTTCGGCGCGATCTTCTTCGTGACCTTCTACCTGCAGAACGTGCACGGGATGTCGCCGGTGTCCGCCGGCGTCCACCTGCTGCCGATGACCGGCATGATGATCATCGGTTCGCCGGTGGCGGGCATCGCGATCGGCAAGCTCGGCCCGCGGATCCCGATCGTGGCCGGCATGCTGATCACCACCACCGCGATGTTCGGCATGTCCACCCTGGACGCGGGCTCCGGCACCGGCGTGATGTCGCTCTGGTTCGTCCTGATGGGCCTCGGCATCAGCCCGGTCATGGTCGGCGCCACCGAGGTGATCGTCGGCAACGCCCCGCTGGAGCTGTCCGGTGTGGCCGGCGGCCTCCAGCAGGCCGCGATGCAGGTCGGCGGCAGCCTCGGCACCGCGGTGCTCGGCGCGCTGATGGCGGCCAAGGTCGGGGACGTGCTGCCCGGCAACTGGGCCAAGGCCGGCCTGCCGCCGGTCCAGGGCGCCGAGGCCGAGGGCCTCAAGCAGGCCGCGCAGCTCGGCATCGCCCCGCCGGCCCCGGCCGGCACCCCGCAGCAGGCGGTGGACGCGATGGCCGGTGCCGTGCACGACTCCTTCGTCAGCGGCATGTCGCTCGCCTTCGCGGTCGCCGCCGTGGTGGCCTTCGGCGCCGCCGTGCTCGGCCTGCTCACCCGCCGCGGCACCGTCGACGCGGGCCCGGCCGTCCACATCTGATCCCGCGCGGCCAACGACCAACGACCAGCGGCCAACGACCAGCGGCCAACGACCGACGACCAACGGCCCCGGACTCGACCGAGTCCGGGGCCGCTGCGTGCCGTCATCCGCCGCCGCGGGCGGGTGGGACTGCCCGGGTGCACCCGGGTACGCCGAAGGGCCGGACCTCCGTGCTCGGAGGCCCGGCCCTTCATGGTCTAGCGGGTGATCAGGCGTCGCCGCCGGCGGCGCCCGGGTCGGCCGCGGCCACGTCGAGCAGCTGGTAGCGGTCGATCGCGTCCTTCAGCGCGCTGCGGTCGACCTTGCCCTGCTTGGCGAGCTCGGTGAGCACCGCCAGGACGACCGACTGCGCGTCGATGTGGAAGAAGCGACGGGCCGCACCGCGGGTGTCGGCGAAGCCGAACCCGTCGGCGCCGAGCGACTGGTACTGACCGGGCACCCAGCGGGAGATCTGGTCCGGCACCGCGCGCATCCAGTCGGACACGGCGACGACCGGGCCCTCGGCACCCTGGAGCTTCTGGGTGACGTACGGCACGCGCTGCTGCTCCTCGGGGTGCAGCAGGTTGAACTCCTCGGCCTCCACCGCGTCGCGGCGCAGCTCGTTCCAGGAGGTCGCGGACCAGACGTCGGCCTTGACGTTCCATTCCTCGGCGAGGATGCGCTGGGCCTCCAGGGCCCACGGCACGGCCACGCCGGAGGCGAGGATCTGGGCCGGGATCTGGCCGGCGGTGCCCGGCGCGTACTTGTGCAGACCCTTGAGGATGCCCTCGACGTCCACGTTCTCGGGCTCGGCCGGCATCTTGATCGGCTCGTTGTAGACGGTCATGTAGTAGAACACGTCCTCGCCGTGCGGGTGCTCGGCACTGGTGCCGTACATCCGCCGCAGACCGTCCTGGACGATGTGCGCGATCTCGAAGCCGTACGCCGGGTCGTACGCGACGACGCCGGGGTTGGTCGAGGCCAGCAGCTGCGAGTGGCCGTCGGCGTGCTGGAGGCCCTCGCCGGTCAGCGTGGTGCGGCCGGCGGTGGCGCCGATCACGAAGCCGCGGGCCAGCTGGTCGGCCATCTGCCAGAACTGGTCGCCGGTGCGCTGGAACCCGAACATCGAGTAGAAGACGTACACCGGGATCAGCGGCTCGCCGTGGGTGGCGTAGGAGGAGCCGGCGGCGATCAGCGAGGCGGTGCAGCCGGCCTCGGAGATGCCGTCGTGCAGCATCTGGCCGGTCGGCGACTCCTTGTAGGCCAGCAGCAGGTCGCGGTCGACCGACTCGTAGGTCTGGCCGAGCGGGTTGTAGATCTTCGCCGACGGGAAGAGCGAGTCCATGCCGAAGGTGCGGTACTCGTCGGGCGCGATCGGCACGAAGCGGTTGCCGATGCCCTTGTCCCGCATGAGGTCCTTGAGCACCCGGACGAACGCCATGGTGGTGGCGATGGTCTGGTTGCCGGAGCCCTTCTTGACCGCCTTGTACGCGTCGTCGCCGGGCAGTTCCAGCTGACGCGGGCGCACCTTGCGGGTCGGCACGTAGCCGCCCAGCTCGCTGCGGCGGTCGTGCATGTACTGGATCTCTTCCGAGTCGCGGCCCGGGTGGTAGTAGGGCGGGTAGCCCTCGTCGAGCTGCTTGTCGGTGATCGGCAGGTGCAGCCGGTCGCGGAAGCGCTTCAGGTCCTCGACCGTCAGCTTCTTCATCTGGTGGGTGGCGTTGCGGCCCTCGAAGTTGGGGCCGAGCGTCCAGCCCTTGACCGTCTGGGCGAGGATGACCGTCGGCTGGCCCTGGTGCTCGCGGGCCGCCTTGAACGCCGCGTAGATCTTCTTGTGGTCGTGGCCGCCGCGACCCAGGTGCTGGACCTGCTGGTCGGTCATGCTCTCGACCATCTTGCGCAGGCGCAGGTCGCTGCCGAAGAAGTGCTCGCGGATGTACTGGCCGGTCTCGGTGGCGTAGGTCTGGAACTGGCCGTCCACCGTGGTGTTCAGCTTGTTGACCAGGACGCCGTCGCGGTCCTGCGCGAGCAGCGGGTCCCAGCTGCGGTCCCAGACCAGCTTGATCACGTTCCAGCCGGCGCCCCGGAACTGGGACTCCAGCTCCTGGATGATCTTGCCGTTGCCGCGGACCGGGCCGTCCAGGCGCTGCAGGTTGCAGTTGACCACGAAGGTCAGGTTGTCGAGGCCCTCGCGCGAGGCCAGCGACAGCTGGCCCAGCGACTCCGGCTCGTCCATCTCGCCGTCGCCGAGGAAGGCGTAGACCTGCGAGTCGGAGGTGTCCTTGATCCCGCGGTGCTCCAGGTAGCGGTTCATCCGGGCCTGGTAGATCGCGCCGAGCGGGCCGAGGCCCATGGACACGGTCGGGAACTCCCAGAAGTCCGGCATCAGCCGCGGGTGCGGGTAGCTGGAGAGGCCGTACGGGGCCTTCGACTTCTCCTGGCGGAACGCGTCGAGCTGCCGCTCGGACAGTCGGTCCAGCAGGAACGCGCGGGCGTAGATGCCGGGGGAGGCGTGGCCCTGGAAGAAGATCTGGTCGCCGGACTCGCCCTCGGCGTCCTTGCCGCGGAAGAAGTAGTTGAAGCCGACGTCGTACAGCGACGCGGAGGAGGCGAAGGTGGCGATGTGCCCGCCCACGCCGATGCCCGGGCGCTGCGCCCGGGAGACCATCACGGCCGCGTTCCAGCGGGTCGCGTTGAGGATCTTGCGCTCGATCTCCTCGTTGCCGGGGAAGAACGGCTCGTCCTTGGTCGCGATGGTGTTGACGTAGTCCGTGCTGCGCATCTCGGGCACGGCGACACGCTTCTCGCGGGCGCGCTCGATCAGGCGGAGCATCAGGTAGCGGGCGCGCTCGCGCCCCCGCTCGTCGATGGCCGCGTCAAGCGACTCCAGCCATTCCGCGGTCTCCTCGGGATCGAAGTCCGGGACCTGACTCGGAAGGCCGCCAATGATGATCGGGTTGCGATCGGATCCGGAAGCCACGCTGTTCCTTCACTGTCGGTCGAAACTGAGGTGTGTCGCGCCGCCTCCATCGTGCTACCGCGCTCGGAGATCCGTCATCTCTACCGATCGGTAACCGTTCCGCCTGGTGGGCGGGACGGTCTGGCGGTGCGCGGTCCGGGCGACTTCGCCCGCCCCGCACACCCCCGGGTGCTACGTACAGAGGTGGTCCGACCTGGTGTCCCGTCCGCCCGATGGCGGGCGGCCGGGGTGAGGGCCAACAGGAGACTCTACGCCCGCGCACGCGCGGACCCGAATGCCGTTCGTATCTCGGGCATCCGTACGCCCTGTGGGCCGGGACCACCCGAAGCATCCTTGTCTCATGCAGAGAAGGGCAAATCGGTGTGATTCCCGACACATCGAACGGGGTGTCCCCGCTGTGGCACGTCAACCTTTGGGGGGGATCGGGGGTCGGGTACTTGCGCGAACCGCCGCGCCCGTGTGGACTACGGCCACAGCCTCGGCATGGATGCCGGGCCGAATACTGGAGGTTATTCCCGTGAGCGCGACCGCGGACCCCGCGGACAAGTCCAACCCGGCGACCCGTCTCGGCTTCGAAGAAGGCCAGATCATCCAGGAGCTGGGGTACGACGACGACACTGACCAGGATCTCCGCGAAGGCATCGAGGAGCTCACCGGGACGGATCTCGTCGACGAGGACTACGACGACGTCGCCGACGCCGTTCTGCTGTGGCACCGCGACGACGACGGGGACCTCACCGACTCCCTCGTCGATGCCTTGGAGTACCTGGCCGAGGGCGGTCTGATCTGGCTGCTGACGCCCAAGACCGGGCGTGACGGCCACGTCGAGGCGTCCGACATCGCGGACGCGGCCCGCACCGCCGGTCTCTCCCAGACCAGCTCGATCGCGGTCGCCAAGGACTGGGCGGCCACCCGGCTCGCCACCAAGTCCACGGCCAAGCCGGGCGGCAAGCGCTGAGCGGGCTCTGAGGCCCCGCACCGGGCCCCGCTGGAGGATCCCTCCAGCGGGGCCCGATCGTTTTCCGGGGTCCGGAACCGGGGGCGGCGCCCGCCCGTGTCATCACGGAGCGTGTTCACCCGGGGTCGCGTCGGCCTCGGAGCCGGCCCGGAAACGCGTTCGCCCAGGGCGAAAGCGGTGAAGCGTGCGGGTGCCGCCCTCATCCATTCGGCGGAACGTGCCCGAACGGATGCGAGGATGGCGCTGGCCGCGCCGCCCGCGCGGCACGGTCGCGTCAGAAAGGTCACGTCCATGGCCATCGAGGTCGGCACCGAGGCTCCGGACTTCGAGCTCAACAACCAGCACGGCGAAGCGGTCCGCCTCTCCGACTTCCGGGGCGAGCGGAACGTCGTCCTGGTCTTCTACCCGTTCTCCTTCACCGGCGTCTGCACCGGCGAGCTCGGCGCCATCCAGCGGGAGCTGGCGCAGCTGCAGAACGACCGGGTCCAGGTGCTCGGCGTCTCCTGCGACTCGCAGTTCACCCAGCGCGTCTTCGCCGACCGCGAGGGCCTGGAGTTCCCGCTGCTGGCCGACTTCTGGCCGCACGGCGAGGTCGCCCGCGCCTACGGCGTCCTCGACGAGCGGAAGGGCTGCCCCGTGCGCGGCACCTTCGTGATCGACACGGCGGGCACGGTGCGCTGGAGCGTCGTCAACGACCTCCCGGACGCCCGGGACGAGCAGGAGTACCTGAAGGCCCTCGGCGCCCTCTGAGGCCCCGCGTGGAGGCCCGTGGCGGTGGCCGCGGGCCCCGTCCCGCGAACTTCGAACAGCCGCGCCGGGCCCGTTCGCACGTCCGGACGGGAACCGCGCACTACGCTCGGTCCGTTGGTCGGGTGGGGCACGTGAGCCGCTCGCCGGCCGGCGCCTCGAACCGCACCACGGGGGCACCAGGGCGTGCCTCCCGATTCTTGGAGGACAAGTGGGTGTCAGCCTGAGCAAGGGCGGCAATGTCTCGCTCACCAAGGAGGCCCCGGGGCTTTCGGCCGTGGTCGTCGGCCTGGGCTGGGACGTCCGGACCACCACCGGGACGGACTTCGACCTGGACGCCAGCGCGCTGCTCTGCAACGAGCAGGGCAAGGTCGCCTCGGACGGGAACTTCGTCTTCTTCAACAACCTGAAGAGCGCGGACGGCTCCGTCGAGCACACCGGTGACAACCGCACCGGCGAGGGCGAGGGCGACGACGAGGCGATCAAGGTCAGTCTGGTCGGCGTCCCGGCGGACGTGCAGAAGATCGTCTTCCCGGTGTCGATCTACGACGCCGAGAACCGCGGGCAGAACTTCGGCCAGGTGCGCAACGCGTTCATCCGCGTGGTGAACCAGGCCGACAACACGGAGCTGGCCCGCTACGACCTCTCCGAGGACGCCTCCACCGAGACCGCGATGGTCTTCGGCGAGCTGTACCGCAACGGCGCCGAGTGGAAGTTCCGGGCCATCGGCCAGGGCTACGCCTCCGGCCTGCGCGGCATCGCCCAGGACTTCGGCGTCAACGTCTGACCGGACGACACCGGGCGACACCGGGCGACACGACACGGGACGACACCGGGCGACACGGGACGGCGCCGGACGGCGGCCGGTCGCCCGGCGCGGGAGCCTTGTACGGGGCGGCCCCGGACCTTCAGAGGTCCGGGGCCGCCCCGGCTTCGTGCCGGCTCCGTGCGCTGCGAGGATGTGAGTTCAGGAAGTTCAGCCGGCCAAACGGGGCCGGCCCGGGCCGTGGGGGACTACACCTTGTAGGCGCGCCCCGGGAGAAGGCAAGGGAGGAAGAACAGTCATGGTGGTCACGCTCGCCAAGGGCGGGAACGTCTCGCTCACCAAGGCCGCGCCGAACCTGACGCAGGTCCAGATCGGCCTCGGCTGGTCCGCCCGTTCGACCACGGGCGCACCGTTCGACCTCGATGCGAGCGCCCTGATCTGTGGTGGCGGCCGGGTGCTCGGTGACGAGTACTTCGTCTTCTACAACAACCTCAAGAGCCCCGAGGGCTCGGTCGAGCACACCGGTGACAACCTCACCGGCGGCGAGGACGACGGCGACGACGAGGTGGTCCTGGTCAACCTGGACCTGGTGCCGGCGCAGGCGGACAAGGTGGTCTTCGCGGTGTCGATCTACGACGCCGAGGCGCGGCTGCAGAACTTCGGGCAGGTCCGCAACGCCTACATCCGGGTCGCCAACTCCCTCGACGGCCAGGAGATCGCCCGTTACGACCTGTCCGAGGACGCGTCCAGCGAGACCGCGATGATCTTCGGCGAGCTGTACCGCTATGCGGGCGAGTGGAAGTTCCGCGCGGTGGGCCAGGGCTACGCCTCCGGCCTGCGCGGCATCGCCCTCGACTTCGGCGTAAACGTACAGTAAGGGCGAAAAGGCGAAAATAAGAACAATCGCACCCAACCTACGATCATGAGAACAGAGGGCAGTGCGGGGGTGACCTGACCGGGCCCGGCCCGGTCAGGGCGTCTCGGGACGAGGCCGCCCCCGGCACGGCCCGAAACCCGAAAGGTAACCAAGTCCCGTGTTCCTCCGCACTTTCGGCTGGTCGTTCGCGATCACCGTCCTAGGCCTGATCGCGGCCGGACTGCTCTGGGGGGCCCAAGGATTCGGCATCGTGCTGATCCTCTCCATCCTGGAGATCTCCCTGTCGTTCGACAACGCGGTGGTCAACGCCACGGTGTTGAAGCGGATGAACCCGTACTGGCAGAAGATCTTCCTGACCGTCGGCGTGCTCATCGCCGTCTTCGGCATGCGGCTGGTCTTCCCGCTGCTGGTGGTCGGCCTCACCGCGAAGCTCAACCCCGCGACGGTCATCGACCTCGCGCTGCACTCCGACAAGACGCACGACGGCCTGACCTACGGCCAGTACCTGGAGGCGGCCAACCCCGCCATCGCGGCCTTCGGCGGCGTCTTCCTGCTCATGATCTTCCTCGACTTCGTGTTCGACGACGAGAAGGAGCACAACTGGCTGGGCTGGATCGAGCGCCCGCTGGAGAAGGTCGGCAAGCTGGACGCCTTCTCCAGCGTCGTCGCGCTGGTCGTGCTGGTGCTGGCCTCCAACTTCTTCGCCGGGGAGCACGCTGAAACCGTTCTGCTCGCCGGTGTCCTCGGCCTGATCACCTATCTCGTGGTCGGCGGCCTCTCCTCGATCTTCGAATCGGGTCTGGAGGAGGACGCCGAGCGCGAGGAGGCGGCCGAGAAGTCCGGCAAGTCGATCCTCCAGGTCGGCGGCAAGGCCGCGTTCTTCCTCTTCCTCTACCTGGAGGTCCTGGACGCCTCGTTCTCCTTCGACGGCGTGGTCGGCGCGTTCGCCGTCTCCAGCGACATCTTCCAGATCACCCTGGGCCTGGGCATCGGCGCGATGTACATCCGCTCGCTGACCGTCTTCCTGGTCCGCAAGGGCACCCTGGACGACTACGTCTACCTGGAGCACGGCGCGCACTACGCGATCGGCGCGCTCTCGGTGATCCTGCTGGTCGGGATCAAGTACCACATCCCGGAGATCGTCACCGGCCTGATCGGCGTCGCCTTCATCGGGCTGGCGCTCGGCTCGTCGATCCTGCGCAACCGGCGCGAGGGCGCGCAGGACGAACCGGAACTGGTGGGTACGAGTACCGGCGAGTAGCCCGCCGGGTACGCGAAACGGCCGCCTCCGGGAATCCGGGGGCGGCCGTTTCGCGTCGCGGTGCGCCCGCTCAGCCGAGCTGCTGCTCGATCGCGCGCAGCTTGCGCTCCAGCGAGTCCAGCTTGGGCATCGACAGGGTGTCGTCGTCGGCCGTCAGGTCGATGGCCGAGCTGCGGTAGGACGAGCCCGAGGCCGATCCGGCGGACGAGGAGGAGGAGTAGGACGACGAGTAGGACGAGGACGAGGAGGACGCCGACGAGGACGGCGCGTACGACGAGCCGACGGCGGCACGCGGGCGGCGGCCGGCGTCCAGCGCGGCCGGCTCCAGCGGGCCCGAGGCGGCCTGGTACGAGGAGGCGGTGTCCGACTCGGCGGCTAGGGCAGGCTCCGTAGCGGTCTGGCCGTCGCCGGCAGCCGTGAGCGCGGGCACCTGGCGGCCGCCGCGGGCCCGGGCGAGCATGCCGCCCTGGCGGGAGATGGCCTTCAGCTCGGCCCGCTCGCGGCGGTCGGCCGTGCGGGCCCGCACCTTGGCGTCCAGCTTGGCCTGGCGCTCCTCGCGCACCTCCTCGACCGCCTCGTCCAGGCTGCGGACGTTCTCCAGCAGCATCAGCGACCAGGCCGCGTAGGTCTCGCGCGGGGCGCGCAGCCAGCGGACGATCCGGATCTGCGGCAGCGGGCGCGGCACGAGCCCCTGCTCGCGCAGCGCGGCCTTGCGGGTCTGCTTCAGCGCGCGGTCGAACAGGATCGCCGCCGAGATCGACATGCCGGAGAAGAACTGCGGGGCGCCGTCGTGCGTCACGCCGCGCGGCGCGTGCACCCAGTTGAACCAGGCCGAGGCGATCGCGAACACCCAGACCAGCAGGCGGGAGCCGAGCGCGGCGTCACCGTGGCTGGCCTCACGCACGGCGAGCACCGAGCAGAACATCGCGGCGCCGTCGAGGCCGAACGGGACGAGGTACTCCCAGCCGCCGGACAGCCCCAGGTTCTCCTTGCCGAAGCCCACCAGGCCGTGGAAGGACAGCGCGGCCGCGACACCGGCGCAGCAGAACAGCAGCGTGTAGGAGGAGATGCCGTAGATCATCTCCTTGCGCCGCCGA
Organism: Kitasatospora sp. NPDC058492; assembly: GCF_042720685.1. Classification (NCBI taxonomy): domain Bacteria; kingdom Bacillati; phylum Actinomycetota; class Actinomycetes; order Kitasatosporales; family Streptomycetaceae; genus Kitasatospora; species Kitasatospora sp. NPDC058492. Next base: position 13,465 of record NZ_JBHXMU010000003.1, on the reverse strand, counting down.
CGCTCCTCGCTGCGCTCCCAGGAGTCGCCGGCCTCTTCCTTCTTCGTGTTCTTGAAACGCAGCGTCGCCAGCAGGACGGCGACGAACAGCAGGGCTGCGCCGCCGACGACGGTCCAGACCAGCTGTATGGAGGTCAGGTTCATTGCGGGTCGGGCCTCGGGTTTCCGCAGGGGACGGGTTCACAGAGCGACACAGGCGGTCAGCTCCCGGTACTCGGGGAGCGCCTGACGATTCGTTCGTCGCCGCACGGCGTACCCGCCGCACCCGCGCAGGGGCGGACGGGACACCTGTGCGGCTAGACGATATCGCGTCCGAAGGGGCGGCATGTTACGGGAGGGGGGCTTCCTCCCGCCAATCGACCCGCCGACCGCTCCACTCGTCGACCCGGCGGTGAGCGCCGGGGGGCCCGACGGGGTAGGGGAGGGGGAGGTTTGGGTATCCGAGGGCCGGGCTGATGCCCGATCATGGAGCGGCGGACCGTCAGATCGCCTGACGGGAGCAGGGGGAGAGGGCGGGATGGTCTCGATCTGGGAGTACCTGCGCGGGGAGCGGAACTACACCTTCGACAACCCGGGCGGTCAGCACAAGGTCATACTCACCAAGTCGACCCCGCAGCACGCGATCACCGGGGCCGCGGCCACCACCGGCTACCTCTACGTCAACCTGCACTGGACCACCCGCTCCGGGGCCGTCCGGCCCAGTGCCCGGGAACGCGCCAAGCGCCTCTTCAGCCCCCGTATCCTGCGCCCGCTGGAGCCGGACTCGGTGCAGAACGAGCAGGTCAACGTCGACCTCGACCTGGCGTGCATGTACGAACTGTCCGACGGGAGCAGCGGCGTGGTGCAGCCGCTCGGCGGCTACTTCGGCGACCTCCGGCAACCGCCGTACATCAAGCTCAGCGGCGACGACCAGTACGGGGCGCCGTCCGGCGAGACGATGTACGTCAACCTGGAGAAGAAGGACAAGTTCAAACGGCTGCTGATCTTCGTCTACATCTACGACGGCACGCCGGCCTTCGAGCAGTCCCACGCGGTGGTGACGATCGTGCCGCAGACCGGGCCGCGGATCGAGATCAAGCTGGACGAACGGGCCCGGGCGGCGCGCTCGTGCGCGGTGGTGCTGATCGAGAACGCGGGGGACAACCAGCTGACGGTGCGCCGTGAGGTGCGGTACGTCAACGGGTTCCAGGCGGACATCGACCGGCTGTACGGGTTCGGGCTGCAGTGGCAGCGCGGGTACAAGAGCCAGGGCGGCTCCGACTAGACCCTGTCCGGCCTGGGCCCTGTCCGGCCCGGCCCTGTTCGGTCCGGCCCTGTTCGGTCCGGTCGGAGCCGGGCGGCGGTCATGCTCTGGGCAGACCGATCAGCGGGGCTGGAACTGCGGGCCCTGCGGCGGCAGGGCGAACTCCTCGCCGGTGGGCGGCTGGGCCGGTGCCTGGGCCGGTGCCTGGGCCGGTGGTTGCGCGGGGGCCTGGGCCGGCGGCTGCTGGCCGGTGCCGGCGTGCGGGTAGCCGTAGCTGCCGGGGTGCTGCTGCGGGGCGGGCTGCTGCTGGTGCGGGTAGCCGTAGCCGGCGCCCTGCTGCTGCGGGTACGGCTGGGGGGTCGGCTGCGGGTACCCGTAGCCGGTACCGGGCTGCTGCTGCGGATAGCCGTAGCCGGTGCCGGGCGGCTGCTGGGGCTGCGGCTGGTGCGGGTAGCCGTACCCGGTGCCGGGCTGGTGGGCCGGGGGTGCGGGCGGGGCCGGCGCAGTGGCCGGGGGAACGGCGGGCGGCGCGGTCGGCGGTGGCGGCACCGCGCCGGTGGCGGCCGCGGCGGGCTGCTGCTGGGGCCGGCCCTGGGGGGTGGCCGACGGCTGCGGGACGGCCGGGGCCAGGGTGAAGGTGCCGGGCTCGGGCGGGGCGGTCGGGCGCGGGGCGGGCAGCGGGGTGCTGCGGGGGTCGACGGCGGCGGTGGGGGTGACGGTGGGGGTGGCCGTCGAGGCCGCCGCCGGGGCCGCGTCGGCCTCCGCCTCGTCGTCGACGGTGATGCCGAAGTCGGTGGCCAGGCCGATCAGGCCGGAGGTGTAGCCCTGGCCGATCGCCCGGAACTTCCAGGCGCCGGAGCGCCGGTACAGCTCGCCCGCGACCAGGGCGGTGACGTTCTCGCCGTCGGAGATCGCGAACTCGGCGAGTGCGGGCGCGACGTCCCCGGCCGTGGCGTCGAAGAGCAGCAGGCGCAGCCCGGGCACCGTGCGGAAGGAGCCGCCCTCGGAGGAGCCGGCCAGCACCACCCGGTCGACGTCGGCGGGCAGCTTGGCGAGTTCGACCTCGATCGTGTCGATGATCTCGGCGCCGCCGGAGGTCTGCTGCTTGGGCAGGTGGCGCACCAGGCCGGAGGGGTGCCGCGGCTGGTTGTAGAAGACGAAGTCGGCATCCGAACGGACCTTGCCGGTGGCGCCGAGCAGCAGCGCGGACGCGTCCACGTCCGGCGCACCGGGCGTGGCGCTCCAGCGCAGCACGGCGCGGACCGCCGCAGCCGGCAGTGCGATGTTGGCGCCCTTGGCCATCACGTGCGTCATAGCCGACCATCCTGCCCGTTCGCCACCCCTTCGGACAACGTGACCGGGACCGTCGGAACCAGGTCGGACTTTGCCAAGACTTGCGCTTGCCGGGGGTTTGCCGGTGCTCGACCGGTGATCGGTGATCTGGACGGCGATGTTCCGGGAGTTCAGTGCCGAGGAACCGGGGACGGCCGGAATCCGTCCGTACGATGGGCGGTCCAAGGGCCCGCCGGGGTCGGGCGGAGGGGGGCCCGCCGGCGTCCGTCCGGGAACCATGGAGCCCCGTGGACCGGTTAACCATGGTGTCGCACCGCTGGATCGCGGTGTCGTCCCGCGCCGCCGAATGCCCCGGCAACGGACCGGCGGCCGTCAAACCTCTGAGGAGAGCACCTTGCGCCATTTCGGCCACCTCGCCGACGACGTACGCGGTCGCCTCTTCCTCGAACCGCCCCGGCCGTTCACCGCGCGGAGCGAGGCCGCGGTGCTGGCCACCGCCCTCGGCGGCACCCTCTACAGCCCCGCCACCCGGCCCGCGCTGGCCGCCGACATCCGCAAACAGGCTGCTCGGGGCGTGGTGTCGATGGTGCTCTGCCTGGAGGACGCGATCGCCGACCACGAGGTGGACGCGGGGGAGCGGAACCTGATCGAGCAGTTGAATGACCTGGTCAGGGATTTCACCGACTGCACACAAAGCCACCCCCTGCTCTTCATCAGAGTTCGAGCCGCCTCCCAGATCCTCGACCTGGCCGAGCGGCTCGGGCCGGCCGTCGAGCTGCTGAACGGGTTCGTCCTGCCGAAGTTCACCACGGAGACCGGCGGCGCGTACCTGGCCGCCCTGGCCGCCGCCGAGGCCGCCACCGGGCGCCGGCTGTTCGCCATGCCCGTCCTGGAGTCGCCCGAACTCGCCCACCTGGAGACCAGGCGCCAGCAGCTCTTCGGCATCGCCGACCTGCTCGCCGGACACCGGGAGCGGGTGCTCGCCGTCCGCCTCGGCGTGACCGACCTCTGCTCCGCGTACGGCCTGCGCCGCTCGCCCGACCTCACCGCGTACGACGTCGCCCTGGTCTCGGCGGTGATCGGCGACGTGGTCAACGTGCTCGGCCGGGCGGACGGCACCGGGTACACCGTCACCGGTCCGGTCTGGGAGTACTTCCCGGTCCAGGAGCGGATGTTCAAGCCGCAGCTGCGCCGCACGCCGTTCGCCGAGGCCCCCGGGACGGCCCGGGCCTCCGGCGAGGAGGTCCGCCGGCGGATCATCGAGCACGACCTGGACGGGCTGATCCGGGAGGTCGAGCTCGACCGGGCCAACGGCCTGCTCGGCAAGACCTGCATCCACCCCAGCCACGTCCCCGCCGTGCACGCCCTCTCCGTGGTCACGCACGAGGAGTACTGCGACGCCCGGGACATCCTCCGGCAGGAGCAGGACGGCGGCGGGGTCCTGCGCTCGGCGTACACCAACAAGATGAACGAGGCCCGGCCGCACCGGGCCTGGGCGGAGCGGGTGCTGCTGCGGGCGGAGGTGTTCGGGGTGGCCCGGGAGGACGTGAGCTTCGCGGAGCTGCTCGCGGCCTGCCTGTGCGGGGAGTGAGGGGGCTGAGGGGGCTGTCCGCAGCCGGCCTGAACGGCCCGACCGATCCGACCTATCCGACTGATCCGAAGACCGCACCACCGCACCATGCGAAGACCGCACCACCGCACCATGCGAAGGCAGGACCAGCAGTGACAGCACAGCAGACGTGGACCGGCCGTTGGGTCGCCGACCGGGCCGGCATCGCCCTGACCGGATCGGACCGCCTCCCCGAACTCGTGGGCCTGGCCCTGCGTTCCCAGAACCCGAAGCGCGCCCACCTGCTGGTCTCCACCGTGCTCGGCAAGCACGTCCCGCAGCGGCCCGCGGTCGTCCACGGTGCCGGGCTCGAACTCGGCCGGCAGGTCCGCGAGTTGCTGGGCGACGAGGCCGCCGCGCGGGCCGTCGTCCTCGGCTACGCGGAGACGGCCACCGGCCTCGGCCACAGCGTCGCCGACGGCCTCGACGCCCCGTACCTGCACTCCACCCGCCGCCCGGTGCCCGGGGTGCCCCCGCTCGGCGGCTTCGAGGAGGAGCACTCGCACGCCACCTCGCACCTGCTGCTCCCCGCCGATCCCGAACTCCTCGCCGGTGGCGGCCCGTTGGTGCTGGTCGACGACGAGTTCTCGACCGGCCGCACGGTCCTCAACACCATCCGTGAACTGCACGCCCGCCACCCCCGCGACCACTACGTCGTCGTCGCCCTGGTCGACCTGCGCTCCACCGCCGACCGCCGCCGGCTCGCCGACACCGCCGCCGAACTCGGCGCCCGGCTCGACCTGGTGGCCACCGCCAGCGGCGCCGTCCAGCTGCCCGCCGACGTCCTGGACCGCGCCGAGCGGCTGATAGCCGAGGCCGCCCCCGCCCCCGCCGCACCCCCGGGAACGCCCGCACCGCTCGCCCGGGTCGACCTGGACTGGCCCGCCGGGCTCCCCGACGGCGGCCGGCACGGGTTCACCGCCCGCGACCGCGCCCGACTGGACGCCGCCCTGCCCCGCCTGGCCGGACAGCTGGCCGACGCACTGCCCGCCACGGCGCGGCGCGTGCTGGTCCTCGGCTTCGAGGAGCTGATGTACGCCCCGCTGCGGCTGGCCGGCGCACTCGCCGACCGGCTGGGCGGCGACCGCGTCCGCTACTCCACCACCACCCGCTCGCCCGTCCTCGCCGTGGACGACCCCGGCTACGCCATCCGCACCCGCCTCGCCTTCCCCGCCCACGACGACCCGCAGGACGACGCGTCGCGCGAGCGCTACGCCTACAACGTCGCCCCCGGCAGCGACCCGGCCCGCCGCTTCGACGCGGTCGTGCTGGTGGTCGACGACGTCGCCGACACCCCCGCCCTGTGCGAGGGCGAGCGCGCCCTGCTCGGCCAGCTGCGGCAGGTCACCGACCAGGTGGTGCTCGCGGTGCTGCCCTCCCACCGGCCGGTCCGGCTGCCGTCCCGCATGCCGGCCGGGCTGCCGTCCCCGTTGTACGGCCCGGCGTTCTCCTCCTACCGGCCCGACGAGGTGGCCTGGCTGCTCAAGGACCTCTCCGGCGTCCCGCTCGAAGCCCCCACCGAGGAGCGCGAGGAGGCCGTCCAGAACGGCGGCGCGCACTACGCCGAGTCGCTGCCGGTCGAGTACCAGCCCAGCCCCGAGTACCAGGAGCTGTTCCACCAGGCGCTGCGCGCCTCCGCCCGCCGCATCGCGCTCGCCGCCGGCACCGTCGCCGAGACCCTGCTGCGCGAGCGCGGCCCCGGCCTGGTGCTCGCCTCGCTGGCCCGGGCCGGCACGCCCGTCGGCATCCTGATCCGCCGCTGGCTCGCCCACGTCCACGGCCTCGACACCCCGCACTACGCCGTCTCCATCGTCCGCGGCCGCGGCATCGACCCGGTCGCCCTGCGCTACCTGGCCACCCACCACCGCGCCGGCGACGTCGTGTTCGTCGACGGCTGGACCGGCAAGGGCGCGATCACCCGCGAACTCGCCGAGGCCCTGGCCGGCACCGGCTTCGACCCGGACCTCGCCGTCCTCGCCGACCCCGGCCGCTGCGCGCGCACCTACGGCACCCGGGACGACTTCCTGATCCCCTCCGCCTGCCTCAACTCCACCGTCTCCGGCCTGGTCTCGCGCACCGTGCTGCGGCCCGGCCTGATCGGCCCGGACGACTTCCACGGCGCCAAGCACTACGCCGAACTGGCCGGCGCGGACGTCTCCGCCGCCTTCCTCGACACCGTTGCCGACCACTTCGACGCCGTCCGCCCGGAGGCCGTCGCCGCCGCCGACCGGCTGTCCACCGCCCCGGACCGCACGCCCGACTGGGCCGGCTGGGCCGCCGTCGAACGGATCAGCACCGAGTACGGCATCGACAGCGTCAACCTGGTCAAGCCCGGCGTCGGCGAGACCACCCGGGTGCTGCTGCGCCGCGTCCCCTGGCGGGTCCTCGCCCGGCGCGGCGCCGGCGCCGACCTCGACCACGTCCGGCTGCTCGCCGCCCAGCGCGGCGTCGAGGTCGAGGAGGTGGACGGCCTGCCGTACTCCTGCGTCGGCCTCATCCACCCCCGCTACAGTCGGGGAGCGACCGGGGCCTCCGGTAGGACCGTTGTGGTGAAGGAGTCCTGATGAACGCCGATGTCCTCGTCGCCAGCGACCTCGACCGGACGCTCGTCTACTCCAACCGGGCCCTCGCCCTGGACGTCCCCGACCGGCTCGCGCCCCGGCTGCTCTCCGTCGAGGTGCACGACGGCAAGGCGCTCTCGTTCATGACCGAACAGGCCGCCGCGCTGCTCGTCGAACTCGTCCGGCAGGCCTGGTTCGTCCCCGCCACCACCCGCACCCTCGCCCAGTACGAGCGGATCAACCTGCCCGGCCCGACGCCCGGTTGGGTCCCCGCGTACGCGATCTGCGGCAACGGCGGGCACCTGCTCGTCGACGGCGTGCCCGACCAGGACTGGCGCACCGAGATCACCGCGCGGCTCGCCTCCGGTGCGGCCCCGCTGGAGGAGGTCGTCCGGCAGCTCGCCCTGAGCGCCGACCCGGAGTGGACGCACAAGCGCCGCGTCGCCGACGGGCTGTTCGCCTACCTCGTCGTCGAGCGCGCCGCACTGCCCGGCGGCTGGCTCGACGAGCTGACCGGCTGGTGCGCCGGACGCGGCTGGACGGTCTCGCTCCAGGGCCGCAAGGTCTACGCCGTCCCCGCACCGCTCAGCAAGAGCGCCGCCCTCGCCGAAGCCGTCCGGCGCACCGGCGCGTCCACCGTGCTCGCGGCCGGCGACTCACTGCTCGACGCCGACCTGCTGCTCGCCGCCGACGCCGCCTGGCGGCCCGGGCACGGCGAACTCGCCGACGGCGGCTGGACCGCCCCCGGCGTCACCGCCCTCGACGAGGTGGGGGTGGCGGCGGGGGAGGAGATCGTCCGACGCTTCCTCGCTCGGGTGGCCGCCGCGTCCGGCGTGGCCGCCGCGTCCGGCGTGCCCGTCGTGCCCGTCGTGCCCGGCGCGCCCGTCGCCTCCTGAGCGGAAGCGGTAGCGGTCAGCCGCAGCAGCCGCCGCCGCAACAGCCCCCTCCGCCACCACCGTTGCCGGAGGGGGCCTGGCGCGGGGCGCCGCCCGAAGCGGAGCCGGTGACGGCGACGGCGGACAGCAGCTTCACGGTGTCCTCGTGGCCCTGCGGGCAGACGGCGGGGGCGCCGGCCTGCGCCATCGGGCGGCGGAGTTCGAAGGTGGCGCCGCAGGATCGGCAGCGGAAGTCGTAGCGTGGCATACCGGCAGGGTACCCAGGCGGAGCCCTGCCGACGTCCTGTCGGTGCCCTGCCAGCGCCCTGTTGGCGTCCTGCTGGTGGGCTCTACCGGTGGGCGCTGCCCGTTTCCTGCCCGGCCGGTGCTACCGGTGCCCGCCCAGATCGCCGCGGATCAGCCCGATCACCTGCGCCGCCGTCTCCCGCACGCCCGCCAGCTCGGTCAAGAAATGCCAGTAGTCGGGGTGCCGGCCGGCCGCCTCCAAGGTGGCCACGGCCCGGTCCAGCCGCGCCACCGCCTCGTCCAGCGGGGCGGCGTGCCGCGGGTCCGGCGCGCTGCGGCCCGTCATCGCCAGCCGCTGCGCGTCGCGCAGGGCGAACCGGGCCCGCTCCACCTCCCGGTGGGGGTCGTGCTGCACCTCGTTCAGTTGCCGCAGCCGCTCGTTCACCGCGACCACCGACCCGTCCGCGGTGTCCAGCAGCGCGCGCACCGTACCGATCGCGCCCGTCGCGTCCGCCCAGCGCTGCTCGTCCCGGGCCCGGGCGGCCTCGGCGAGCTTGCGCTCCGCCGCCCGCCCGGTCTCCGCGACCTGCTCCGACACCCGCTGGAGGTCCTGCCAGCAGGCCGAGCTGAACCGGCGGCGCAGTTCGCTCAGCGCCGGCTCGACCGTCTCCGCCTTGGTCTCCAGCGCCTGGATCCGGGTCCGCAGGCTCGCCACCCGCCGGTCGATCTCCCGTGCCCGCTCCGGCAGTTGACCGGCGTCGGCCGCGATCGCCTCGGCGCGCTGCCGGACGTCGTCCGCGCGCCGCAGCGTCGGCGCCACCCCGTGCCGGGCCGGCCCCTCGTTCAGCAGCCCGAGCTCCGGCGCCAGTTCGGCCAGCCGGGCCGCCAGGTCGTCCGCCCGCAGCCCGGCACCGCGCACCGCGTCCAGCGCGTTGCTCGCCTGGAGCAGCGCGCGCTTCGCCTGCTCCACCGCCGGGGTGACCCGCATCAGCTGCTGCTCGGCGCGCTGGAGGGCCGGCTGCAGCCGCTGGAGGAAGTCGTTCAGCTCCGCCCGGGCCGAGCCGAGCTGCCCCTTCACGTCCTCCAGCTGACGCCGGGCCCGCGCCGCGGTGCCGGCGTCCAGCGCCTCGTCGTCCAGGTTGTACGCGTCCAGCGCGCCCAGGTAGTTCACGGTGACCTGGTCCACCCGGCCGGTGATCCCCGCCAGGTCCGCCAGCGCCCGGCGGGCCGTCGCCTCGTCCTCGGCCGCCCGGACGGTCTCCACCGCCAACTGCACCTCGCGCTGCGTCGAGTCCAGCTCGTAGAACGCCTCCTGCGCGGCGTCCCGGGCCGCCTTGGCGTCCGCCCGCACACCCTCCCCGCCGCGCCGGCCCCACCAGCCGCCCGTCCCGGCCGAGGCCAACCCCAGCGCACCCAGCGCACCCGCCAGCACCACCGGCACCACCAGTGCGTCGGCCAGCGCACTCCCCGCCCGACGCCACCCCCGCCCGCTCCCGCCGGCCACCGTCACTGCGCGCTCCCTGCTCCGACCCGCTGATCCACCCCCATTCTTCCCGATCACCCCACCCCACCGGCACCCCCACCCGTCCCACTCCCCGACCACCCGCACCACAGCACCCCCCGGGACCAGGTACCCTAGGCAGTCGTCGTGCCCCCACCGGGCCGCGACAGGGGGCGCGTAGCTCAGTGGTAGAGCGCTGCTCTTACAAAGCAGATGTCGGCGGTTCGAAACCGTCCGCGCCCACAGCGAACATGCAGGTCAGAGGGCCGTGGTGGCAGCTCGAAAGAGCCGACACCACGGCCCGAAACACATTTAGAACACATCACGCCGCAGCGGCGTCGGCAGCTGCCTCCAAGGCAGCGACTTCGGCGGCGAGCTTGGCCGCCTTCTTCTGTGCCTTCTCGGCCTTCTTCTTCGCCAGCTTGAGCACCTTCGACCGCTGGCTGTCGAGCCGGTCTGACACCTCATCCAGACGGTCCGGCCAGAGGTGACCGTACGTGTCCAGCGTCAGGGTCGCGGTCTTGTGGCCCAGCATGGTCTGGACCACCTTGACGTCGGCGCCGCTGGCGATTGCCAGGGAAGCCGCAGTGTGCCGCAGTTTGTGAAGCGTGATGCCGAGGTCTGCCAGGCCAGCGCTCTCCAGAGCCTTCTTGAACCGCCGACGTGTGAAGTTGCCGACGATCAGCTTTCCGCCCTCGGGGGCTGTGAAGAGAAGGTCGTCTGGATCGCGGCCGGCCATCAGCAATTCGAGTTCCTTGAGAAGGAACGCGGGCACTGGAACCGAGCGGCGCTCATGGTTCTTCGGAGTGTCGAGGTATAGGCCGCCTTTGTCTCGACTCCACGTCTCGGCGATCCGAACGCGTCGGGTGGCAAGGTTTACGCGACTGATCTTGATTGCCGTGGCTTCGCCCCAGCGGACTCCGGTATAGGCAAGAAATAGGATCAGCGTCCGATACTCGCCGCAAGCGTCAGCGAGGTTTTCCACCTGCACGTTGTCCAGGTAAACGTGCTCCGGCGGGACGTAGCGAGGGAGAGGGATTCCGATTGCCGGGTTATAGGCAATCCGGCGCGCACGCACTGCATAGTCCAGTACTCCCTTAAGGACGACGTGGATCTTCCGAATGGTGCTCGCGGAGAGGGGTTTTCCGTTGGATACGGAGTCCGCGAGGATGTCGCTGAGCCACTTGGCGATGCCGTCGAACTGGATGCGAGCAACCGGAGTTGATCCCCATTTGGGGATCACGTATGTGTCGAGCGCGATGCGGTACCTGGCGCGTGTCGAACGCTTCACATTGAGCTTGGCCGTGAACCACTCTTCCGCAATCTCTGCGAACTTCGTGCGGCCCGCAGATGGGTCTCGGTAGGTTCCGTTGCCGAGCTTTTCCTCCAGCTCGGTCCGAGTGGCTTCGGCATCGACCTTTCGCCGGACGGTCTTCATGCGAGCCTGGCCGTCCGGGTCATACCATCGCACGCGGAACCTGCCGGGAGCAGTGCGTCCGCTGGACTTTGCCTTCGCTACCGCCGCCTTGAAGTCGGCATGGTTAATTCGGTCTTCTATCCAAACGCGGGACATAAATCACCTGGATCTGCCTTGCAGTGTTCATGGTCATATCCATTCCTTCTTTCTGCCCGTTCGAATGCGCGGCTTCTGCCGCATTTCGGGTTGCATGGTTTATCGGTGATCCGCACGTGGCGCAGATGGCGACGACGACGTGGCGCGGAACGGAGGAGGCCGGAGGCCAGGGGACTTGGCCGGAGATCAGGCCGGTCGGGGGAGCGGCCAGATGCCGAGTGCGGGGTTGCTGGGCAGGTGCCTGTTGTGGACGCCGAGTTCCAGGGCGCGCTTGAGCGCTGCGAGGATGCCGTTGATCGTGGTGACGCTCAGCTGGCCTTCGGCGTGCAGATCTGCCATCAGGCGCTCGATGTCCGCTCGGGTGATCGCGATGGCGAGCCTGCGCCCCAGGCGAGGCAGTACACGTGCAGGTCGAGCGGCCCGCGGTTCGGGAACCTCGGCGCCCCTGGCCGGGTGGATTGCACCGGCAGGGACGACCAGTGATCGACCAGACGGTTGAGCGTCACCGGCGCCCGGCCGTGGGCGATATCGGCCCGCACAGCTGCGGCGAGGTGCGGGGTCGGCAAGCTCAGGCTGTGGGAAGTGCCCGACTCGTCGCGCCAGCGGACGCGGTAGCGGGCCGGAGGGGTGCGGCCGGCCGCGCGAGCGCGTTCGACGGCCAGCAGGTAGTCCGCGTGCTTACCGCGGTCCTCGATCCGAGCGTGGAGCATGGTCTTCTGCCAATCGTTGATATATGCATGTCATAAGATCGCCTCTTTTTCTGCCCGTACGGGTGCGGGACCGGTCGGTCGCGCAATCGGGTTCGCTGAACTGGCGTCGCGGCGGTGCCGAACGCCGGGTGCCGTGGCTGCCCTACTTCGAGTCGGAGTCGCCGGGCTTGAGCAGGGCGGCGAGTTCTTCCGGGCTTGAGCCCGACTGAACCGCAGCGTTGATCTTCTCCAGGGTCGCTGCCATCTCCGAGTTGAAGGCCGCGGTCATCGCGGCGGCCCGGTCCTGGAGCACCGAGCTGGTGAGGTCGGCGAGGGTCCGCTGACTGTCTCCAGTCGGCCTCCGCTGGATGGCCGTCGAGTAGAACTGCCGGGAGTCGCTCTGAGGCAGAGCCTTCTGCCCGCTGAACCACTCCATCAGCAACTCGCCGTCACTGACCGCCAGTTCGGGAGTCAGCAGGAGCTTCGTGCCCGGTACGGCCTCGTCCGGCAGGCCAAGCAGGTGGATCGGCGAGATGTCCAACGCCACTGCGAGGGCCACGACTTCGTCGATCGAAAGCTCGCGCCGTCGAACGCCGTTCGTGTCGCGCCGACCCGTCTCGATGTTGGCCAGGACGGGGGCCGTCAGCTTGGTCGCGCCGGCATCGTGGCAGGCGGCTGCTAGTTGCTTCACCGTCCACCCACGTCGATTTCGGGCCTCCTTCACCCGAAGCGCTACCGCGTCGCTCACCGACAGGGTCGGCGGGGCCGAGTCGCTCGACATCTGGCCTCCTTGCTTGTCGTATCGGCAACTCTACTCATCGCCTCTCGATTGTGCAATCGACAACCCGTAGGCCCGTCGGCGTGCGTCGATTCGACAAGCAGTCCTCTCGCGGGGCGACTGGGGCCAGGTGGGTGGTGCTAAAATTGTCGAAATGACAAGTTAATGTGTCGCATTGACAATCATGCCCGTGTTGTTCGATGCTCATCTCGGTTGTCCAAACGACAAGCAGGATTGTCGAAATGACAAGTGGACGAGATGTGAGTGCTCATGAGTACGGACAGGTTGTGGACCTTGCAGGAGCTCGCGGAGTTCCTGGGTGTGCCGACGCAGTCGATCTACCAGATGAACTGGAAGGGCACCGGACCGCGGAGCTACAAGGTGGGGCGCCACAGGCGGTACGACCCGCGGGACGTGCGGCAGTGGTTGGAAACCCGCTCTTCCGACACGGGGGGCGGGCGATGAAGCGACAGCTCGGCACGACTCGCCGCCCATGGTGGTCCGCGGACGACGCGGCGGTCTACCTCGGCATCACGAGCGCGGACCTGCGGGAACTGGGTGGTGCGGGCACCGGCCCCAAGTACACCGAGACCCCTGATGGCCTTCGGCGCTACCGGCCGTCCGACGTCAGGCTCTGGGGCTCGGCGGGCTTGGTGCGCGACAGTCGCGGATGGAACGGGGCAGCACGGTGACGCGACGACGGCGGGCCAGTGCCCCCGCTCGCCGACCGACCGGCGAAGACGGATGTCCGCTTCCGCCCCGCCCGCCGTGACCGGAGCCGCTCGTCCCGACAGAACGGCGCCGAAACCGCTACCACCACCGCAGGAGTTCACCATGCACAGCTTCACCCACGACCGCTACTCCGAGCAGCCTCCCACCACCTGGATAGGTCGGCACTGGATGGCGACCACCAAGGACGGCTCCGGCCAGTACCTGCGTGGACTGATCCTCGACGTCCGCCCCGGAGGCGTTCACGTCCAGTGGCCGCCCTCGGACGGCCAGGACGAACGCGCCGGGTGGACCGCCACCGACAGGGGGACGCTGGCCAGAGAGTGAAGACAGGCAGAAGGCCGGGGGCCTCACCAGGAACGGTGAGGC